>CAMCFM010000045.1 GCA_945874095.1 Candidatus Kuenenia stuttgartensis | reverse complement strand
GTTTTCTGGCCATAAAAATAAAAGCTGAGGGTGACCAAAATCAGAATTCCGCCACCGAAGATGAAGCGGCACTTGCGTTCAAGGCTGGTTTCGCCGAGCAGGTGTTTAAAGGTTCGGTAGGACAATTGAGACCGACCTCCTTCGATTCAGCCGCATGTTGACTGGCGATATTTCCAGCAATATTTATGGAGTGGCGAGTTAAGCCATTTTAAAGCTAACTCATTCGGGATTGTTTGACCAGTCGGAGTTTTACGATTGAACCCGTTTCTTCTTGCCAGGCAGAGTCTGACACTTGGGGCAATAGTGGGTCGGGCGATTGGCAAGGCCTGTGATCTGAGTTTTCAGGATCGCGGTTTGGCAAGCTGGGCAAGGTTCGCCGCCGTGACCGTACATGGCATTGACGGCCAGGAATCCGCCTTCAAGCCCGAGGACGGTACGATAACCGGCATCAAAGCTGGTACCCTCAGCTTCGATGGCCCGTTCGAGAATCGGGCTGATTTGAGAATGGATCTGACGGATTTCTGTCAGCTTTAGCCCGGAAGAGATTCGCTCAGGATGAATGCGTGCGGCGAAAAGAATTTCGTCGGCGTAAATATTCCCGATCCCGCTGACGATTTTTTGATCCATCAGAGTCGGCTTGATGGGACGGCTGGTTTTTTTCAAGCGATCAGTCAAAGCATCGCAAGTGATGGCCAGTGCATCTTCAGCCTGCGACTTGCTGATCGCGGTCTGGGCCTCGTCCAGATTAGCGTAAAGCCTTATTCTGCCAAGTCTGCGGGTGTCGCAGAACCAGATTTTATAGGGTGCAACGCTGACATGAAAGATCAGGCGGGCCTGGTTGGGGCGATCGGGGGTGACGAGCCAGAATCCGCCGGTCATGCGGGGTTCGATGACCAGGACGGGGCCGGTTTCGACTTCGAACAGGACCCACTTGCCGCGCCGGTGGATTGCCAGAACCTTATGATTGGTCAGGGATTGTGAGATTTGATCCGGGCTTCCTCCATGGAGCATGAAGTGGTCAAGGAGTTCGATCTGGAGGATGGTGGATCCGAGCATTGCAGGCCGCAGGCCCCGCACCATCGTTTCCACTTCGGGCAATTCCGGCATAGTTGGTTCATCCTGTAGAGGCTTGTTTGCCGATATTGTGGATTAAGGGACAGTCCGGTCGCAAGATGCGGCTTGGAAAAGGGAAGGCGGCTCATGATGGAAAATGGGCACAATACAACGAATTTACAAAATAAAGAGTGGCGGGCACTTGCCAACTCGACCGTTTGCGTGATAGATTTTGATAGAAACCAGTCAGAGGTCTTGACCGTTTGATGATTGATAAGCGTCGGCAAGAGCTTTTGGAACTGATCAACGCCCGAGGTTTTGCAACCTTGTCGGAGTTGGTGAGCACTCTTGGTGTCTCGGAATCGACAGTCAGACGGGACTTGGATGCGTTGGATCAGGCTGGGTTGGCCCGGCGGACTCATGGTGGGGCGTTTTGTTCGGCAGAGTTGCGAACAATGCCTGCTTTGGAAGACCGGGCGGGCTCGATGGCGGCCGAGAAGCGGATGATTGGTCGAGCGGCAGCGGCGCTGGTGGCGGATGGAGAGAGTGTGTTGCTGGATGGTGGGACGACCACCCTGGAAGTGGCTAGGGCCTTATGTGGCCGGCCTTTACAGGTGGTCACCAATAGCTTGCCGATTGCGGCGATGGTGGCGGGGCATCCAGGGACAGATCTGGTACTGGTCGGTGGATACGTTTATCCGAGGACGGGTGTGGCGATGGGGCCCATGGCGATTGCGGCTCTGGCAAGTCTTCGGGTGAGGTACGTGTTTTTGGGTGCTGCAGGGATCATGCCTGACGGGATCTATAACTCGAACACAATTTTGGTCGATACACAAAGACAAATGATGGCTGTGGCTCAGGATGTGGTGGTGGTGGCCGATCAAACGAAGTTCGGCAAACTTTCCCTGTCCCGGCTGTGTGGTTTGAATGAAATCGGTCGACTGGTGACAGATAACGGTCTGACGAATGAGCAGAGGCAGATGTTGAGGCGGTCGGGCGTGGAGCTTGTGCAAGCCTCAATGGTGTCGACGAACGAAATGACGACGAGCGTGGCGACCAACAGGGGGATCTGATTTTATGAGCGCAGGAGTGATCGCACGCGATCAGGTGGAAAGACTGGTTCGCCAGAGCCTGGAACGAAGTTTCGGCGCATCGGCCCAACCGACGGGTCATAAGCCGAATCTGGTGGTGAACATTTCGGCCCGGCACTGCCACTTGAATCAGGCGGCTGTGGATATCCTGTTCGGACCCGGCTATAAACTTACGGCCATGAAGAAGTTGTATCAGGATACAGACTTTGCGGCCAATGAGACGGTCTCGATCGTGGGGCCTCGCCAACGGCTTTTGCCGAACGTTCGTATCCTTGGCCCATGCCGGGATTTCAATCAGCTTGAGCTGGCATTTACGGACGCCATCAGTCTGGGCATTGATGCACCGGTGCGGATGTCGGGCAGCATTGCGGGCACACCGGGCTGTTTGATGGTCGGGCCGAAGGGTTCGATCGAGCTGCCTGAGGGTGTGATTCGGGCTGAGCGGCACGTGCACATGTCTGACAAGGATGCGGCTTACTATGGAGTCAAAGCTGGCGATCGTATGAACTTACGCATTGAGAGCGATTGCCCGACCACTTTGGAGGGGCTTTTGGTGCGGATCAATCCTAGTTGGAAGATGGAAGTGCATATTGATACGGACGAGGGGAATGCCTCGAACCTGTCGAACGCACATAAAGTCACGCTGGTGAAGCCTTAAAAGGCTTTTCAACTGGCAGTTGGAAAAAGGTTCGCTGGAGTTGTGCTCCAGCGGGCTTGCTGAACGAGTTTGATCAGGATGAGTTTTCCGTATTCCTCGTGAAACCTGGGAGATAGAGAAAATGGCAACGGCACCGATGGAAGCGTTGGGAATGATTGAATGCAAGGGTTTTGTGGCTCTTGTCGAAGCCAGCGACGCCATGCTGAAGGCAGCGAATGTGGAGCTGGTTGGCTGGGATAAAGTCGGTAGCGGCCTCGTCACGGCATTTGTCGTGGGCGATGTTGCGGCTGTAAAAGCGGCTGTAGACGCCGGTGCTGCTGCTGCCGGACGGATTGGCGAAGTGGTCAGCGTACAGGTCATTCCTCGCCCTCATGGCGACCTGGCCAGCATTCTTCCGTTCAAGAAAGCCTAATCAGGGAGCCCGCATAGATATGGCAACTGTACCTGCGAAAACAACGGCCAAGGCCGTTTCGGGCGATGCCCTTGGAATCATTGAAACCAAAGGCCTGGTTGGGGTTCTGGAAGGAACCGACGCCATGCTGAAAGCTGCGAACGTATCCATCGTGGGCCGGGTCCAGGTGGGTGGTGGATTCGTGGCGACTCTGGTTCAAGGCGATGTTGGAAGCGTTCGCGCGGCTGTCGAAGCCGGCGCTGAAGCTGCCAGCCGCGTGGGAGAGCTGATGAGCGCTCACGTGATTCCACGCCCCGATCCAGCTGTTCTGAAAATGTACGTCGGCTGATAGCCTTCATTAAAAAGGGAGCCGACCTAGATGAATCCTGCAATTGGTCTGATTGAGACCCTTGGGCTTGTGGCCCTGCTGAATGCTGTTGATGCGGCCCTGAAAGCGGCCAACGTCAAGACAATCAGCGGTGTTTTGAAGCTCGATGGTGGCATTGTGGCGGTGGTGATTTCAGGCGACGTTTCCAGCGTTCGTGCTGCTGTGGAGGCTGCTGCTGAAGCGGCTTCTCGGCTGGGCGAGCTGAAGGCGGCCCACGTGATTCCCCGGCCTGACGATGCCCTGCTGCCTGTCTTCCTGGGAGCAGCCACGTCGTGAAAATCCTAGTCGCCAACCTCGGTTCCACCAGCTTCAAATACAGGCTTTTTGACCTGTCTGACCCGGCTGAACCCGTGCTTGCCCGTGGCGGCGTTGAACGTATCGGCGCGGCCAGTTCACCTTGCACTGTACACCTCCCAAGCGGGCCTCAAACCCGCGAAGCTGCCGTGCCCGATCACGGAGTGGCTGTGCGGATGTGCCTGGAGCAACTGACCGACCCGGCCACGGGTGTTTTGAAATCGGCGGACGAGGTGGCGGCCATCGGCTTCAAAGCCGTTCATGCCAAGCATTTGAGTGGCGTTGTTCGGGTTGATGGTGCTGTGCTGGAAGCGATGGAGGCTTATGCCGATGTCTGTCCAGCCCATAATCCACCCTACACAAAAGCCATGCGACTGCTGGCTGAGAAACTACCTGAAATACCGCTAGTGGCAGCCTTTGAGACGGACTTTCACCAGTCCATCCCCGAGTCTTCCAAGCGATATGCAATTCCTGAAGAATGGGCCACGAAGTTTGGGATCAAGCGGCACGGCTTCCACGGGGCAAGTCACCGCTACATCGCCACACGAATGGCTGAAATTCTGGGCCGGAATGATGCCAGAATCATTTCCTGTCACCTTGGTGGATCGAACAGTCTGGCCGCGATCGACAGCGGGAAAAGTCAGGGTTGTAGCCTGGGGATGAGCCCTCAATCGGGGCTGCCTCATAACAACCGTGTTGGTGATATCGATGTTTTCGCTCTGCCTGTGGTGCTGCGTGAAACCGGTCAGTCACTGGAACAAGTGCTTCATACTTTGGCTGAAAAGTCAGGTTTGCTGGGCATTTGTGGCTTGAACGACCTGCGTGATATTGAGAATGCAGCGGCCAAGGGCGATGTTCAGGCGAAGCTGGCTCTGGACGTTTTCATCACCGATATCCGACGCTATTTGGGCTCGTTTCTGGTGGCTCTGGGCGGTGCGGATGCGATCGTCTTTACGGGCGGAATCGGCGAAAATTCGACCGTTGTTCGCGAGGGTGTCTGTCGTGATCTGGGCTGGTTCGGAATCGAACTTGACCTGACGAAGAATGCGACAGCCAAAGGCGAGAGCCAGCTCTCAGCGGAAGGCTCGAGGGTTCAGATCTGGACCGTTCCGACCAACGAAGAGCTGATTGTGGCTCGCCAGACCCGCGATTTACTGGCTTCGGCCAAGTCTTAAAAATCGCTCATACTAAGGATCAAGACGCATGTTTGTGGCCAAAGTACTCGGTTCCGTCGTTGCCACGCAAAAGGTCGCCACGATGACCGGCCACAAACTGCTGTTGGTCGAGCCTTATCGGCTTGATCCGACGAACAGGGACAAGTTGATCCCCACCGGTCGAACGTTTGTGACTGTCGACCCGCTGGGTGCCGGGGTAGGGCAGATGGTCCTTCTGTGTCAGGGCTCAAGTGCCCGACTGACTCCGGAAACGGACAAATTGCCGATCGACGCTGTGGTGATCGGCCTGGTGGATCAAGTGGATGTCGAGGGGCGGATCATTTTTGCAGACGGCAAG
Organism: Candidatus Kuenenia stuttgartensis; assembly: GCA_945874095.1. Taxonomy (GTDB): domain Bacteria; phylum Planctomycetota; class Planctomycetia; order Isosphaerales; family Isosphaeraceae; genus QWQI01. Next base: position 9,605 of record CAMCFM010000045.1, on the reverse strand, counting down.
GATGATTGAACTGGGAGGCTCCACTTCTGAGCCTTTTATGACGTCCCTGAAAATTGAATCACTGACAGACCTTGAACGCAATCAAATAAAAAAAGACGGAAAGTGAACAGGATCATGCAAATCAATCCGGATCTCATTCGTAGCCTGGTCCAGGAAGTTTTGTCGCAGATGGGGCCTGTGAATGCAGCGAACATCGGCGGAGTGACCAAGCCCGACCGACTGGGCGTGTTCCAGACCGCTGATGAAGCTGTGGCGGCTTCCACGGAAGCGTTTCTGGAATTCAAGAAGCGTCCGATGGCCGATCGCAAGACCGCTACGGAATTGATTCGCTCGATCTGCAAGGAGCAGGCTGAAGAGCTGGCCCGGCTCGAGCTGGAAGAGACCAAAGTGGGGCGGATCGATCACAAGATTGAGAAGCTCAACGCCATCATTCAGATCGTTCAGGGCGTGGAAGACATCAAGCCTGATGTCGAGTCTGGCGACCTGGGTGTGGCCCTCACGGAATACGCTCCATTCGGTGTGATTGGTGCCATAACACCTGTCACTCACAGCCTTCCGACACTGGCCTGTAACGGCATCAACATGCTGGCCGCTGGTAACACGGTCGTTTTTAACGCCCACCCGTCAGGCTCCAGAATTGCTGCCGAGGGGGTTCGCCGGTTCAATGCTGCGATTCGCAAGGCGATTGGTATCGATAACCTGCTGACGATTATCGACCCACCGACACTCGAATCGGCTCAGGCCTTGTTCGACCATCGTGGAGTTTCCCTGCTGGTGGTCACAGGCGGACCCATGGTGGCCCGTGCAGCTTTGGCCAGCAAGAAGCGGGCGATTGTGGCTGGGCCTGGTAATCCACCGGTTGTGGTAGACGCCACTGCCGACCTCGAACGAGCCGCTGCCGGGATCATCAAAGGCGCCAGCTACGACAACAACTTGCTCTGTATTGGCGAGAAGCAGGTTTTCGCCGTGGCTGAAATTTTTGACAAGTTGATGGAAGCCATGAGCCGCCATGGTGGATATCGCCTGAGTCATCAGCAAGTTCAAGCTCTGACCACAGCCGCTTTCCCTGTGGGTTCTGACGGCAAGCCGCACTTGAACAAAGACTTGATTGGCAAAGATCCAGCCGTGCTGGCCGCAGCTGCCGGGTTCAGCGTTCCTGCCGGGACCCAGTTGCTTTATGGAGAGACGGGTGAGGATCATCCGTTTGTTCAGACCGAGCAGATGATGCCATTTGTCCCATTCGTTCGCGTTTCGAACGTAGACAGAGCGATCACTCTAGCCAAGGCCAGTGAGCATGGATACGGCCACACGGCCATTCTGCACTCACGCGATACTGAGGTGATGACCAAGATGGGCAAGGCCATGGAATGCACGATTTTCGTGATCAATGGGCCTAGCACGGATGGTCTTGGTCTGGGCGGGGCAGGGCAGGCATCGTTCTCGATTGCTGGTCCAACGGGCGAGGGCATCACGATTCCACGCACGTTTACACGCCGACGCCGCACCACGGTGGTCGGAGCCATGCGGTTCATCTCTTAAGCGAGTTGGTCTGAACGGTCCAATCAGGTTCTGACAGTCACACATCTTCGGGAAGGCTCTGTCCATCATGCAGTTAGGTTTGGTCCTGGGATCAGCAACGGCCACCATCAAGCACCCTTCTTTTGAAGGGCAGAGGATGCTGGTTGTTCAGCCAGTGACAGCCAGCGGACAGGACGACGGCGAGCCAGTTCTGGTCTTTGACCGGCTCGGGGCAGGGCGTGGCCAGCAGGTGATCATCACCTCTGACGGAGCCTTGCTTCAAAGCCAGTTGGGCCGAAACACGCCGGGCCGATGGAGTGTCCTGGCCCTGCCGGACGAGGGCCAATGAACAACCTAGCCTCTGCCTGGCCACCAATTCCGATGACCTCTGACCAGACAACCCCTGCCCAGGTGGCTGCCGCTGTGATGGCCGTTCTGCGCGAGATGTCGTCGCCAAAGCCTTTGGCAGTTGGACCTATTGGATCCACTCCGTCGACGGTTTCACGGCTATCTGATGTCAAAGCCGTCTCCGATCATTCCGTACATGCTTTCAGTGGATCACTTCTACTGGAACGCCATGTGTTCGAGATTCCGTCCACTGTTCGCGAATTGGCGGTATCGCCCAAGACGGTGATCACTCCATTGGCTCGCGAGATTCTCAAGAAAAAGGGAATCGGGCTGCGATGGGCGGGTGCTTCAAACTGGCCTGTTCAAGGCGGCCTGAACCACGGTGAATGGGCTGTTTTGAGAATCTCGGGCAGTGCTCAGGCATTGGCTGTGGAATCCACTCTGGCGGGCCGATCAGGCGAGGGTTGGGACTTGACTGGCCCTGGGCTGGAAACGTCTGTAGCCTGGCTTAACGATAAGCCCCATCGGCATTTGGCAATATTGGCCGAAGTGGCTTGCATCACCGTTTGGCGACTGAATCAGGCGGGTTTGCGGGCGGCTGAGGTTCGTACATCGCTTGAGGTGGAGCGGGTGGCCCAACAATTTGCTCCACAATGCATTGTGGTTGAGCCTGCCAAACTGCCGATCCATGAAGCAAGACAAATTTTTCATACCTGGCGCAGGCTTGGTGTGTTGCCGGTTCCGCAATTTCTGATGACGGGCCAACTGGGCAAGGAGGCTCAGCCATGAGAATTGCTGAAGTGGTGGGCCGGGTCACTTTGGCCAAGCCTCACCGATCTCTGAAGCCGGGTGCCTGGATCATCGTCAGGCCCATGACCCGCAAGGCCTTGCAGGAAGGCTCAGCCGAACGTGGCGAAGAACTTGTGGCGTTCGACCAGTTGGGGGCCCGCCCGGGCGACTTGATTGGCCTTTCCGAAGGTGGCGAAGCGGCCAACCCGTTCGGTAAGGAAAAGCCCCCGATTGACGCCTATTGCGCCTGCATTCTCGATCACCTGCATCTATAGAATATCACCTATCGAATCGTCGATTCCGTATCACAAATCACTGACAGCTCATTTGACCAGATTCATATACAGGAGAGCGACAGATGGCATACAACGCTGGCAACTTCAACGAGTGGAAACTTCGCGAGGAAATGTGCGAGATTGGTCGCCGGATCTATAACAAGGGCTTCGCCGCCGCCAACGACGGGAACATCTCGTTCCGGCTCGACGAAAACCGCGTCCTTTGCACCCCGACCCGCGTGAGCAAGGGCTACATGAAGCCCGACGACCTCTGTATCGTGGATATGGAAGGCAAGCAGATCTCCGGCAAGCGCAAGCGTTCCAGCGAAATTCTGATGCACCTGACCATCATGAAAACACGCCCCGACGTGCGTTCCGTCGTGCACTGCCACCCGCCCCACGCCACAGCCTTTGCCGTGGCCCACGAGCCGATCCCGAAGTGCACCATGCCAGAGTTTGAAGTGTTTCTGGGAGAGGTGGCGATTGCCCCTTATGAGACTCCCGGCACTCAAACCTTTGCTGATACGATCATTCCGTACATCAAGGACACGGACACCATCCTGTTGGCCAATCACGGCACCGTGACCGCCGGTTCCGACCTGATGGACGCTTATTTTAAGACCGAGATTATCGACGCTTATTGCCGGATCCTGATCCTGACCAAGCAGTTGGGCCGTGTCGAGTACTACTCCGACGCCAAGGCTGCCGAACTGATCAAGATCAAGCCAAATCTGGGCATTCGCGATGTGCGTCTCGAAAAAGGCCTGGAAAACTGCGACCTGTGCGCCAACAGCCTGTTCCAGAAGGGCTACAACGAATTCTCGCCTGAGCCACACGCCTTCCTGCACCCACGTCAGCAGGCCGAGCTGGCAGCCCATGCTGCCCCAAGCGCATCGACCGACGCCCTGGTTGACGCCGTGGTGAAGTCGATCACCGGCGGCGGGGCACCTGTCACCGCGGCTCCCGCAGCTGCTCCGGCACTCAGCTCCGAGCAGTTCAATACTTTGGTCAGCACCGTTACCGATCAAGTCATGGCGGCCCTGAAAGCTGCTCGCTGATCACTTAAATTATCACAGGATCAGCCTGACAATAGGAGAGAATTCAAATGCACGTCAGTATTATTGGTGGTGGTGGACTGGTCGGCTCAAGTGCTGCCTTCGCCCTTCAGTGCGGCGGAGTGGTCAGCGAAATGTCGCTGATCGACCTCGGCGACAAGGTCAAAGGCGAGGCTCTCGACATCCTTCATGGATCGTCGCTCGTGGCCGATCAGAGAATTCAGGCCGCTGGCTACGAAGCCATTCCTAAGTCTGACATCATTCTGATCACTGCCGGCCTTCGTCGCAAGCCCGACGAATCGCGCCTGGATCTGATCAATCGCAACACGGAACTGTTCCTGAACATCCTCAACCAGATCCACGCAGCCGGAACCAAGCCGGGCGTAGTTCTGGTGGTGGTCTCAAATCCTGTGGACATCCTGACTTACTTCGCCCAGAAACGCCTGAACCTGCCCGCCGGGCAAGTCATCGGGCTGGGGACCATGCTTGATTCCGCTCGTTTCCGGAGCTTGATCGCCGCCGACCTGAACCTGCCTCCAACGCAAGTTACAGCAACGATTTACGGAGAGCACGGCGAGAGCATGGTGCCAGCGTGGTCAGTGGCCCAGGCCGCCGGCCTACCGCTCGACAAGTTCCCCGGCTGGTCGAATCAGAAGGCCGAAGAGCTGTTCAAACGCACCCGTGGAAGCGGCGCGGAAGTGATCAAGCTCAAGGGCGGTGCCGGGTTCGCCGTAGGCATTTCGATCCGCGAAGTGATTCATGCCGTGGCTCAGGATTCGCGCCGGATTCTGCCTGTAGCCACTGTTCTGAACGGTGCTTATGGAATCAGCGACGTGGCCCTGAGTGTGCCATCCATCGTCGGTGCCGGCGGTGTTCGTGGAACGGTGGAAATTGCTCTAACGCCTAAGGAGTTGACGGCCCTGAAGCAGTCGGGCGATGTTCTGAAGGGCACGATTGGAGACGTTTTGAAGACGTTCCCTGACGCTCGCAAGCCGATCTCGGGCGGGGCTTCGATCGTGGCCAAACCTTCATCGGGATCATCCACAACGGCGGCTTCCAAAGTGACTCAATCCGGAGCGTCGGGCGGCAACAAGCCCCGCGTTACGATTTCAGGTGGAGGCTATAACAGTGGCCGTTAAATCGCTCGATCAGAAGCTGGCCCAACTGGCCCAGAATCCGGACTCAGACGTCTTCATTCTGGCCGACGCCAAGGATGCCGACATGGCGTTCGGCATCGGCTCGCCTGGCAAGAGTCCGGAAGCTCATGCCGGTGAAACCCGGTTTCGGTCGATCGAAGAATATCGCGACCTCATGCGTAAGATCACCCACCAGGGTCTGGTGGACATCATGCTCATGTCGGTCAGTTCGAACAGTCGTCTCACACTCGATGAACGTCTGTTCGAGCATTCGCACGTGACGCCTGCGATCAGGGCCAACGACACCACCGATGTTCACCTGGCTCGCGGCTCAACTTACGCCAAAGAAGCCTCACGCCCGTTCCGTACGGCAAGCCTCGATCATGCCCAGTGCGGCCATCTCGACTGCACGCCTGAAGAGCGTAGTCAGGGAGCAAATCTTGGGCTTTATTCGGTCACGTTCAACAACAATCTGGACGACGATCTACCGAGCCTTGAAGCCTTTCACCGGTTCCGTGAAGAGGCTGAACGCAAGGGGTTCAACTACTTTCTGGAAGTTTTTGACCCGAACGTGGCTGGACGGATCCCTGGCGACATTCTGCCCTCCTACCTGAACGACATGATCACCCGTATGCTCGCAGGTGTGGCTCCGGCAGGTATGCCCAGATTCCTGAAGATCGCTTATCATGGCCGCAAGGCTGTGGAAGAGCTCCGAAATTACGACAGTTCGCTTGTGGTGGGCATTCTGGGCGGTTCGGCAGGCACCACTTACGACGCCTTCGACATGCTTTGGGACGCCAAGCAGGCGGGTGCCAAAGTGGCACTTTTTGGTCGTAAGATCAACAACGCCGAAAATCAGCTCGCATTCATTCAGTTCCTGAGGCTGATCGCAGACGGCCAGATTCTGCCAGCCGAAGCGGTTCGAGCCTATCACTCGGTGCTGGGCAAACTCGGTGTAAGGCCCAATCGTTCGCTTGAGAAAGATCTCCAGCAGACCGAAACCGCCTCAAGCTATGCCGGGACAAAAACATCGGCCAGCGTGCCGGTCCAACCCAGCGTGATCCAGCCGACTGCCCTGGCAACTGCCGCCAAGTCAGATTGCGGGTGTGGCTGCGGCGGTGCCGGCACCTGTGCACCAAAGCCAGTTGCTTCAAGTGGCTGTGGCTGTAGCAGTGGGCACGAACACGCTCACGTACCAGCAACACCAGCGGCTTCGCCCTATCCAGATTTCGCCAAAATGAGCCCCGTTGATCGCCTGGCCTATCACCGCAAGCGACTTGGGCTTGGTTGATATGGGGTTGGGAATTGAACGAACCATTTTGATTCAACGAACCGCAAGGCAAGTGCTTGCGGTTTGTTCATTTAAGAACCAGAAATCGCATCGCTCCGACTAATTGTAAAAACGAATTCTCATAGCACTTGAATCGCTTTTGACGCACCTTTACAGACCCGATTGAAGATTCCAAATCTTCTCACTGACTTGATACTTGCAGCGTGTCTCATGAATAATGGGCATTGGTTCTGAACGATCACCATCCGAATTAACGCGGCAAGTTCATGCGTGTCAATCTGACAGTCACTTCCGGCCCCCAGCTTGGTCAGCACTACCACTTTGACCAGCACGACACATTTATTTTTGGCCGAAGCTCTACGGCAGACTGTCCTGTTCCGAACGATGGGTATCTCTCCCGCCACCACTTTATGGTCGAGGTCAATCCACCTGTCTGCATGATTCGCGACCTTGGGTCACGCAACGGAACCAAAGTCAACGGCCAACGTGTGGGCTGTGTTCAGATCAGGAACGGCGACCTCATCTCAGCCGGTGCCAGTCAGTTTCGGCTCGAGATTGACGCCGGCAGTCGCACCGATATGGGGCTGATACTCTGTGTCGGATGTGGCGCAGAAGCTCCCAAAATGGACACCGCCATTCTGGCTGAAGACGATTCCACGCCGGTTCAGTGGATCTGTGGCGAGTGCATCCGCCGCAAGCGTCAGTTCCCTGAACCTCCAGCCGGTTACCTGATCGATCGCAAGCTGGGCGGTGGGGGGATGGGCGAAGTCTATCTGGCCAGAGAGATTGCAACCAATCGCCTGGTCGCGATCAAAATGATGATCCCGACCTCAGCCAGCTCCAGCCGTGTCCGAGACTACTTCCGGCGCGAGATGGAGATCCTCAAACAGCTCAAACACACGAACATCGTCGAATTCCTGGACGTCTACGAAACGGCCTACACCTTTCAGATCATCATGGAATATGTGCCCGGCACGAACGGCTATGAGATGATCTCGAAACTGGGCCGGCCACTGGCCCTGTCGGAAGCCGCCCAGATTGGCGTTCAAGTCCTTTCAGCGCTCTCGCACGCCCACCATCGAGGCTTTGTCCACCGCGATATCAAGCCTTCGAACCTGTTGATTTCCGGAGCAGACACACGCCCGATCGTGAAGCTGTCCGACTTCGGGCTGGCCAAGAATTTTCGCGACAACGCCGGCTTCAGCGGTCTGACCATGCAGGGCGACATTGGTGGCTCGATCGGCTTCCTCTCTCCCGACCACATCCGCAACTTCACCAAAGTCAAAGAACCAGCCGATATCTACAGCGTGGCCGCCACCCTTTATTTCCTGCTCAGTGGCCAGTATCCGTTCCTGAACTTCGACCCAGCCAACGCCAAGTCTTATGCCATTATCCTTGAGAATCCAGCGATGCCTATCCGAGCGAGGCGTCCGGATCTGCCTGAGGCTTTTGACAAAGTTCTCCGCAAAGGCTTAGAAAAACAGGCCAGCGACCGCTGGCACTCAGCACGCGAAATGGCTATGGCCCTTGAGCCATTTATTGGTTAATTCATAGGCCGGTTCAAGGGCAGATCATCCCCGAATTTATCCTGCAGATCTTCCATCTTCCGGAACAGATCCTGCCACCTGTCGAACTCGTCTGGATCCTCAAACAAATTCTTCATCTCCAGAGGATCCGTCTTGCGATTGAAAAGCTGCGTGATTCGTACCTTAGGGTATTGAATCAGCTTGTCATGAGGCGTCACCACCGCCCTCTGGACTTTCAGATAAGCCAGCAAGAGTGCCTCCCTGTGCTTTGTTGACTTGCCAGAAATCACACTGGCAAAAGACCTCCCGTCGATTCCTTTTGGAGCCTCGGAACCTACAAGCTCGCACACGGTCGGATAGATATCAAAGAGGTAAAGCAGGGCATCGCTCTGTCCTTTAGGAACACCAGGACCAGCAAAGATCAAAGGCGACTTCATGCTCGGGTCATACAGGTTCTGCTTGCCCAGAAGTCCATGACTCCCAAGCGCAACCCCTTGGTCAGCCGAGAATACGATCAATGTGTTATCCAGCTGATCGGATGCTTTCAGATGGTCCAGAATCCGCCCCATATGATGATCAAAAGCCATCTGAACAGCATAGTACTCATGCCATTGTTGCTTGATCACATCCGGTGGCCGAGGAGTCGGAGCAAGCTGTTCGTCGCGAACCTTCAGATCGCCGTTGTCGAACGGATGCTGGGGTAAGAAGTTGGCTGGAAGCTCGATTTTGGAGGCGTCGATCTGGTCGAGATATTTCTTGTCGGCAACGCGTGGATCGTGCGGATTTCCGAACGCCAGATACATGAAAAACGGCTTCTGGTTCGACCTCGTTTTCAGAAAGTCGATCGCAGAGTCGGCGATCACCTTGCCAGGCTCGCCAGTTTTACGCTCTGTCTGGTCGTTCTCAAGGTACTTGTTATGCTCGAACTTCGCCTGGATCAAAGGCGCAGTATTGCCGCGTTTGCCGTGGTGAAACGTTTCGTAACCTGCAGCAGCCATGGATAATGGAAAGTTTGGCCCATCGCCGGGCGATATCGCCCCTTTCTGACCTTGGGGCGGCTTGAAATCTTTCCAGCGAAAATAAGCGTTGCCGGAGAGCATCATGTTGCGTGATGGAGTACACACAGCACCGCTATTCCCGCCCATACAGTAAGCGTTTTTCATCGTAAACCCACGCTGTACAAGGGCGTCCAGAGTTGGCGTCTTGGCCACCTTGTCGCCCAGAGCAGCAATCGTATCGGCCCGCATGTCGTCAGCAAACAGGAAAAGCACGTTGGGGCGAGGTGCAACGGCTTCGGCTGGAAGTTCCCAAGCCCAAGCCATCACAATCAGAATGGCTGGAACCAATTTGCCCGCAAGAGATTTGGTCATGGTGGAACTGATCATTTCAGGTGAGAACCTTTCCGCTTGCTTATTTGATGTGTCATCTAAACGAATTCGATCCGAAATCATCTTGAAACGCAACACTTTTTTGGCTTGATTGTAAACGACTCTACGGATATACATAGAATTCAAGCCATTCCTGCGAATCAAATCCATTCCGAATCTCGCATCCCTCAGCCCTATTTCACTGGGAGTTCTCGCCGATATGACACCTCCGAACCCGTTTGACCGTCGTGATTTCCTAAAAAATTCTGCCGCCATGTCTGCCGCCTTCGCTGGCCTGAC
>CAMCFM010000044.1 GCA_945874095.1 Candidatus Kuenenia stuttgartensis | reverse complement strand
TCGCCATCCAGAATCCGCTCCAACTCTTCAAGACGTTTCAGACGACTACGAATCGTCACGAAGTTCGTCAGTGTCCCACCCAGCCAGCGCTCTGTCACATAAGGCATGCCACAGCGAGTGGCTTGCTCCATGATCGTATCCGTCGCCTGACGCTTCGTGCCAACGAACAAAATCAAACCATTGTTCGATGCCACTCGATTGAAGAACTTCGAACCACGCAGCAAGCCACGTACGGTTTCCTTCAAGTCGATGATGTGAATCAGGTTACGCTTGCCGTAAATGTACGGCTTCATCTTCGGATTCCAGCGGCGGGCGCGGCTTCCGAAGTGTACGCCAGCTTCAATTAGATCTTGGACCACTAAGGACACTGAGGTATTCCCTTCGCAAAAACTTGTGATGTTCCCGAATGCGTTTCCCCATGTGACTTTTCACCGGGGCATTCGTGCTAAGTCATGTTAGTGTAGGCTTATCAGTCACACCCAACGTGGGTGCCAACCAAAACTTCCTACTGTGAGTATCGTCAGCAGAACTATATAACCTACATGCAGAAAGATAGTTTGGTCAACCCTGATGTGATTTTTTTTCGGATCCGCCGTCACACCATAATTCCACAAACACTTCCAAAATATACGGAAACGACTCATCTAAAGTTCGTCTCGCGTCTTCAGAAATCTTCTTACAGACAAATTTAGAATGAGACAGCGGACAAGCCTTTACTTATAGGCCTGTCCGCTCTATCTCAACTTCTTTATCTTTTAGCAGACTTTAGTGATCCACTAAAATCAAGATGCTTAAAAGAGACTTACTTGGCCTTGCTCGCGGAGGAAGGTACGCCTGGTGCACCCTTGTATTGACCTTCCATACCCTTCATCACAGCCTTGGCCTTTTCGGCTGATTGCTCAGGTGTGATTACTGCACCTGGCTTCAGATTGCCTTCCGTTGCTCCGCCGCCACAACCTGAAAAACTCAGAGTCGATACGACTGACAAAGCCAGCACTGCCATCATGCTCAATTTACGCACGGGAAATCTCCTGATTTTGATCAAAAACGGTCGTTGGTACCGAATTTTTGGGAACTGGATGCTTCTTTCGAAGTGGTAGGAAAGTGTAAAGTAAAGATGTGGTCGTTGCGGGTCAATACCTGACTCCTCAAAAGTCGTAACGATTTGCCAACCCCCTCATCTAAAATCCATGATCGACTGGCCCTCTCTGTGGCCAACTTGTCTCTGTAAATGAACGCACTAGTCCCTAAACCATTTCACTTTCTGACACAGTTACCCCTTCGACTAAAAAGTCTTGGGGCACGGAAAGTTCTTGGACTGTTCCTCTTATGCGTTTGCCTCCTGATCACATTTCTAACCATCCAAGCCAAAACTCAAGACTTTCTAATCACAAAAGCTCGATCCTCAGTCAAGGATCGGAAATATCAGGAAGCCGCGAAAACTCTCTCCAGACTTTCACTGATCACATTCAGTAAGAACGACGAAGCCTCTTATCTCATAGGTCTTTGTGACTACTCTACCGGCAATCCTGAGAAAGCTCTCAACAGCTGGAGTGAACTCTCTCCAGATTCTTCCTACTTCGGTGAGTCCGTGCTGAGAGCCTCCGAATGGCTTGAGTCTCAGGGCCGCCTGAAAGAGGCTGAAACGCTTTATCGTAAAGGACTTCTGAATCTTAGCCCACTCTCGATGGAAATCCGCCATGCACTTCTTCAACTTCTATGGCTCGAACACCGTCTCGATGAGGTTGCTCCACTGATTCAGGAGAATTGGATCGAGAAGAAACGCAGTCGAAGTGCAGACGCCTCAGAAACCATCGCCAATCTCAGGGCCCATCTCTCACTCGACCTCGAAGTCTATCCGATCGAGCACGTTCGCCAAAAACTGGAATCGGCTCGCCAGAAATCCCCGAATGATGAAGGGGTCCAAATTGGTCTGGCAAATATTGCATTCATTTCTGGCAAAACCGATCAATCAGAAGTTTTGATTCAACAACTTTCAAAAAAGATCCCTGTCAATTCCACCGTCCTGCAATTGGAATTACAACTGGCAATCCTACAGAATAACGCCGATAAGATCGAGGAACTTCAGAAAATTCTTGATCGTAACTTGATCAAGCCTGAATTAGTAGTGCGCATCGGTTCAATCAAAGCAGTTCAGCACGGAGACACCAGTAAAAAGATCGAGATTCTCGAAGATTATTTAAAAACTCATCCTGGCGATATTCGTGCGATTGAAGAACTTGCTGAAACATTCATTTCAATCGGACAGATCGAAAAAGCGACTGCTTTAAGGAAAGATCGAACGGAGATCGACCTGACAAAGCGCAATTATACAAATCTCGTCGGTTCCGACTTCAAAGCAAACCCTACCATCATGGCAAATTCTGCCGAGCGACTTGGCAGATGGTTCGAAGCCATTGCATTTCATGAGATTCTGTCTCGAACCAATCCAAAGTTGGAAGGCCTCGGGAAAAAGATTTCCGACCTGGAAAAGATGATGAAGCTTTCTCAGGATCCAACGAACTTATGGCGCTTAATCGACCAAATCTCACAATCGAAGCAACCACTTAAAACTTCTCTCGCAATTTCCAGTGAAACGACTCATATTCCTTTGTTTAGAGACATCACAAAATTACCCAAAGGACTCGATTTCATGTTTAAAAGCGGTCGTACATCGCAACTCCAACTTCCAGAAACGATGAGCGGAGGCGTCGCGTTACTTGATTTTGACAACGATGGGCATCTCGATATACTCGCTCTCCAGGGCGGTGATTTTCCATTCAAACCCGATCCTTCCAACAAATCACACGGAGATCGACTTTTTCGCAACCGTGGCAATTGCACTTTTGAAGATATCACGGAAAAATCCGGTCTACCGATGAATCGTGTCGGTTATAGCCACGGAGTTTCTGTCGGAGATATTAATAATGACGGCTATTCCGATCTCTTTATTACCCGATATGGTTCCTATTCTCTATTTTTAAACCAAAAGAATGGTACTTTTAAAGATGTCACTGCGAGCTGGAATCTCTCTGGTGAACGTGATTGGCCCACTTCATCTGCATTTGCTGACTTTGATAATGATGGGGATCTCGACCTTTATGTCTGTCATTATGTCGTATGGGATTCACAGAACCCTCGCCTATGCGGTAACGAGAATGGTGGTCCAGTCGCATATTGCGTACCCCATGTTCTCACGGCTCGATCCGACCATTTATTTCGCAACGACCAAGACAAGTTTACCGATATCAGCGATGCTGCCGGAATCACTTCCGCCGACCGCGAAGGACGCGGCCTCGGAGTCATAGCAGCCGATTTTGACGACGATGGGCTCACCGATATCTTCGTTGCAAACGACGGCACAGCCAATTTTCTATTTAAGAATCATGGACAAATGAAATTCACGGATGAGGCACTTCCAGCAGGCGTTTCTGCAAATTCTGAAGGTGGCTATCAAGCCGGTATGGGAGTCTCGTGTGGTGACTTTAATAACGATCAGAAACTCGACCTGATTGTCACAAACTTTTACGGTGAGTCCACCAGCTATTTCGAAAACATGGGAAACCTCCTGTTCAGAGAGCGAGGTGCAGCGATCGGGCTCAAAGATGCAAGCCGTTATCGTCTTGGATTTGGTACAACCCTGACGGATTTTAATAACGATGGACGTCTCGATATCGCAACAGCAAATGGTCATGTGAATGATTCAAGTCCAATTATACCCTATCAAATGCCTGTACAACTACTCATGGCAAATCCTAATGGTCGATTGATGAATACAGAATCAAAAGTAGGCCCAGATATGCTGGTACCAAGGTTGGGCAGGGGGCTTGCTGTCGGTGATTTAAATCACGATGGACTGCAGGATATGGTAATAACAAGCCTTGATTCTCAACTTTCAGTCTTTCAGAATTCTCTTCCAGATCATACAGATAATCCCCAGCAAGCAGCTTATTATATCATGATTGAGCTTGAAGGAGTAAAATCAAATCGAGATGGAGTCGGCGCCAAAATCACTGTCAAGTATTCTGATAAAACTCAAATGACTGTTCGTTTCGGTGGAGGAAGTTATCTATCAGCAAGCGCTGGTCCATTACATTTTGGTCTTGATAAAGCTAAGACAATCGACCAACTTGAAGTCCAATGGCCATCAGGAATAATAGATCGTCACAAATTAGTTTCCGTAAATCAGACAATACGGATTAAAGAAGGCGAGAAAACCGTTTATCCCTTCAAGCAAAAGTCTCTGTCTGACAAAGGCCTTCAACCATGATTCAACATGATTCTTTGAAAAAACGAAATCTCTACTTATTCATTGCAGTCATGCTTGTGATCCTGGTCGGTTTTTATTTCAGTACCCGAACATTGACCTATGACTCATCAATTAAGCTCGCTAAAGCTGATATGAGTCAGACTCATTTTGATATCGCACTAAACCGATTGCAAAGTGCTCGAAATCATCGCGCTTTCTGGCTTGATCCTCAAGGCTCAGATGAATTACAATTTCTTGAATCCATTTGCCTCCAGCGATTATCACGGTTTGAAGAGGCGGTGGAGTCATTCCGTCAGATCCATCTGGAGTCAGATTTTTTTGCGAAATCTTCAATAGGATTGTCTGACCTTTATTTAGAACAAGGGTATTGGAGAAACGCTGAAGAGACATTACGATCGGCGCTCCGCTCAAACACGATTTCAAAGATTGAAAAGATCGAAATATTCACCAGACTTGACCGCTATTATCGTATGCAATCACGTTTTTCTGACGCATCTGAGATTCTTGGAAAAATTGCCACCGATTCCGAGAATCCACTCCCCATTCTGCGTGACCTTTGGCGGACCAGTCGCGGGACTCCTCCTTATAAAACCATTGAAAAGGCCATTAAGACCTGCGAGACTTTAAATCCAAATGATAGCCGCCTCTGGCTTGCCAAGGCAAATGTTTCTATCGATCGTAGCCAGTTTCAATTCGCAAACGATGCTTTAGATCAGTGTGAGCGTCCTGAAAATCAGCCTGACAATCCTGTGCATCTCGCCAGAATGAAATGGGCAAAAGCAACAAATCAGCCTGGTTTAGCTATCAAAGCGGCTCAGAAAATCAATCCGGATGATTTTTCGCCCAATCAGAAATTTGAATGGGCCTTATATTTTGCTGAATCACGTGGCAACTTTGCTCAGCAGAAATATGCTCTCGAATCATGGTTCAAAATGGATCCATATCAACCAGGTCTTATTTCTAAATATTCCACTTTTGCGACGAGTGCTGGAGACTCGTTATTATCTCAACAGTTAAGAGAAAGAAAAGCTAGTATTGATCGTGGATTGGAGTCCTACAATAAGCTAATTATGGCTCCGGAACCACCCAGAACAATCGATGAGTTGTTGAAACTTTCACAAATTGCATATTCGTGTGGTCGACTCTTGGAATCACGTATACTTTGTCGATATACACTGAAACAAAGTCCAAATCAGAGAGTGGCTTTGGAACTTTTATCAGAAATTGAGAAATCGGACCAGCAGATATTGTACACCATATCAGAGTCATCAAACATCTTGTTAGACTGGATTGGTTCTGACGTTGTTCATGATCCCAAAATGCCAGTGAATGATTTAAATCATCCGATTCAAATACCAGAATATCGAGACGATTCACAAAAATCAAATCTTGTATTTCAATTTCGCAATGGAGAAACTGAGATCCGTCAAATGCCGGTGACTTTGAGTAGTGGAGTCGCCCTGATCGACTATGACAACGATGGTTGGGTCGACGTTTTCGTGTTACAAGGAGGAGATTTTCCACATATCGCTGGAAATCCAGAAAAATCGACCGGCGACCGATTGTTTCGTAACCTTCATAACGGAACGTTTGAGGATACGACGGAAAAATCTGGATTGCCTCTAGGTAATACTGGATATGGTCATGGAGTTTCTGTAGGAGATATTAATAATGATGGTTTCAGCGACCTTTTTATCACTCGATACGGATCATATCTCCTCTATGTAAATCAAGGCAATGGCAGTTTTGTCAATGAAACCGATAAATGGGGGCTCGGTGGTCATCGCAACTGGCCAACCTCATCGGCCTTTGCAGATCTGGATAACGATGGTGATCTGGACTTATATGTCTGTCATTATGTCGTCTGGGACGAGTTAAACCCACGCCTTTGCAGAAATGGTGAAACCCTGGCTTATATGTCTTGCAACCCTACGACCTGTAAAGCTCGTCCTGACCATTTATTCCGCAACGACAATGGAAAGTTTACAGATATCAGTGAATCTTCAGGCATCACAAATGCCGATGTGGATGGTCGTGGCCTCGGTGTCGTCGCCGCCGACTTCGACGACGACGGTTTAACCGACCTGTTTGTAGCCAACGATAAATCTGCTAATTTTCTTTTCCACAATAAAGGAAAAATGGCATTTGAAGAAGTCGCCCAGATTTCAGGCGTCGCCGGTAGTGCTGAAGGCAGTTATCAGGCTGGAATGGGTGTCGCTTGCGGTGATTATGATCAAGATGGTCGAATGGATCTGGCCGTAACCAATTATTATGGTGAATCCACCACACTTTATCAGAATCTGGGTGGACTTGTTTTTGCAGATCGAACAGCTTCCTCTGGCTTAGCATCTGCATCTCGTCTCAGGCTTGGTTTCGGTATTGCATTTACTGATACCAATAACGATGGTTTTCTTGACCTTTTTACAGCGAATGGGCATACCGACAATATGGGTGACGTTCCATACCGAATGCCTGCCCAGATCCTGCTGGGCCAGAAAAATGGACGCTGGCTCGATACCACAGATAAAATTGGCGAACCACTTTCCATACCGCATTTAGGGCGTGGTCTCGCAGTCGGCGACATCGATAATGATGGACTCGTAGATACAATCCTCTTACCCTTAAATGAGCCTTTGGTGTATTTTAAGAATACAACTCAAAATAAGAATCATTGGATGAACATTAGGCTTATCGGTACCAAATCAAATCGTGATGGAGTTGG
Organism: Candidatus Kuenenia stuttgartensis; assembly: GCA_945874095.1. Taxonomy (GTDB): domain Bacteria; phylum Planctomycetota; class Planctomycetia; order Isosphaerales; family Isosphaeraceae; genus QWQI01. The sequence continues at coordinate 8,137 of CAMCFM010000044.1, read as the reverse complement.
TAGTAAAATCCGATTAAAGTTTGGCTCTAGAATCCAATTTGCAGATCGAATTGGAGGCGGTAGCTATCAATCAGCAAACGACCAACGAATCCATTTTGGATTTCAATCAGATCAAAAACCTGATTTTCTCGAGATCAGATGGCCGTCAGGTAGACTGGACCGTATCGAGAATCCACCTTATGATATGGAAATCAAAGTGATTGAAGGATCGGGAAAAGCCGAGCGGCTTGAAAGATCAGTACGACAGAACCCAGATTTACCAAGCAACACAACCATTGATAGGGGCGATGCGAAATGAATACGAAACCGATTTGGACCGGCCTGGTCACAGCATACGGAAGCAAGTTTCTGATTTTATTGACCTTGGTGTCAACACTGATTGTCGGATGCGGTGGTCAAAATGACAGTGGCTCAGAAACTGCCCCAACCGTCTCTGCAAAACCAGTCAGTCCTACAAAGACTTCGAATGAATCAGCTAAATCAAAAGTATTAAAAGTTGCTATCATTCGGCTCAGCAGCCCAGATTTCGGCAGCGAAGCGTTGGACAAAGATATTGAAGCTGGGATCAAACAGTCCATGACTCCACATCTTAAATATGTGATGATGAATTATGATGCTAAAGGTGATATCAATGCAATCTCAGATCTGATTGACAAGTCGCTCTCCGAAGGTGCGGATGTCATTGCTACATTACTCGACACCACTACCGATATTTTAGTGAAGAAAAAGATTAATAAGCCAATTGTTTTTGCAATGGCGAATCAACCGATTGCGATGGGACTTGGCAAGTCCGATACTGTGCATGAACCAAATATCACAGGAGCTTACTTGCCTCATCACTTGACTTTGACAGTCGAAATTGCACGTGGAAGCCTTCCAAAAGCTACTAAGATGGCGGTTCTTTTTGATCCTACCAATTCCTTGAGTGTCATTCATAAAGATGCCTTGCTAAAATGTAATTGGGCCGATGTGGAATCTGTTGTGACCGAATATCAGCAGAATCAGAATTGGTCCAAATTGATGGGCGAGCTAAAGGCCAAAAATGTATCAGCCATTCTGCTCACAAACGGACTCGGATCTCAATCTCAGGTCGTAATCAATGAAGCAGAGAAAGTAAAACTACCGATATTCGGTACGTTAAGCAGGCAAGCCGAACAAGGCGCAATTTTCACCAGAGAGCCAGGGCTTCGATGGACTGGATTCGAGGTGGGACGACGTTTAGGACGCATCATCAATGGCGAGGAAGTAGCTAAGATCCCATTCGTCGAGGGCGACCATTATGTCACAGTCGTCAACACTGAAGCTGCAAAACGAATCGGTGTCACCATTCTTCCAGCAATTATGCGTGATATTAAAGATGTTGGTGGAAAGTCTTTCGTGGGAGCAACAGAACAGTGAGTGTTCCTAAACGCAAACAGAATTCAACAATCATTGCATTAGGCGTACTGATGTGCGCCATCTTTGCTCTGTTAATCAGTTCAAGCAATATATTTTCATCAAAGGTGATTCGTCCCTTAAAACCCAACACAGAAAGGACTCAGCGATCAGACCCCCGTGTCACATTAATTTCCGACCAGTTTGTCGATGATAGTGGTTATGGGATTGCGTTTCCGTATACCCCGGAGATTCTCGACCGAACCAACCTTGATTTGTGTTATAAATCCGCCCATGATCGGTATTCTAAAGGAAAGAGCGAAATTCAATCGCAGTTGGAAACGCTTGAGAATCAGCAGATAAAGCCTGTGGATTTCGATGAAAGGCGATCAATTCTCATATTGTTTATGGGGCTTCTGGAAATGTATGAAGGACATTTTCAGGAAGCAGACAAACTGTTTCTTAAAGCCGACGAAGAAAACCCTAATATCCCCCGAGAATTCCGCGCAAATTTGATTGCGCTCAGAGGTATAGCTGCCCTAAGAGCTGGCGAACAAGAGAATTGTGTCGCATGTGTTGGGGCATCCACATGCATTTATCCACTCGCGAATGAAGCTGTTCACCAGAATCAGAGTGGATCAAGATCAGCGATTCAGCTTTTTCAGAATTACTTAAAATTAAGGCCAGACGATGTCGGTGTCAAATGGATGGAACATGTCGCACGATTAACCATAGGTGAAAAGACGTCTGCTCATAATCATTTGATTGCACTCGATTCAAGTTGGAATATTGACCCGATTCATACAAAACCGAAATTGTTTCTCAACACAACACAAGAGACTGGTGTTGGCCTGCGTGGACCAAATATGCTCGGCGGGAGTATTTGGGACGACTTTAATGGCGATCACCGGCCTGACCTTTTCATCACATCTGGTGACTGGAACCGTGGAGCTTCCCTATTTGTCCAAAAAGCCGACAAAACCTATGATGACATTGGAAACAAGTCTGATTTAGACCAACAACGTATGGCCGTTAATACATCATCTGCAGATTACGATAACGATGGTGATTTAGATGCGCTGTTATTAAGAGGCGGATGGGAAACACCTTATCGGCTCAGTTTACTTCGAAACAAAGGGGATGGAACATTTGATGATGTCACTGTAAATGCGGGTCTTGGCGAGCCAATTGCAACACAGTCAGCAACCTGGGGCGATTATGACCTGGATGGTGACCTCGATTTATACGTCGCTGGTGAATATCATGACAGAAATTCAACCGCTTTGAATCATAATAGACTCTATCGAAATAACGGTGATGGGACCTTCGTTGATGTTGCTGAAAAAGCAGGAGTGACAAATCAGGCCTGGGCTAAAGGCGTGGTTTTTGGCGATTATAATAATGACGGCAAACCTGACTTATACGTTAGTAATATGAATGGATTTAATCGGCTCTATAAGAATCTTGGTGATGGGACTTTCAACGACGTTGCACCTGAACTGAATTTAACAGAGCCTGTTAGAAGCTTTTCATGCTGGTTCTGGGATTATGACAATGACGGCCTGCAAGACCTTTTTGTTGCAGGATTTGGCGCAAGTTTACAGGAAATTGTCATGGATATGTCGGGGCAGAATCCGGAAAAAGCTGAACGACCCAGGCTTTATCGGAATATTGGCGAAAAAGGTTTTGTGGATGTTACCAATCAGGCTGGTTTAAATTTTGTGACACTACCGATGGGATCAAACTTTGACGATTATGATAACGATGGAAACCTCGATTTTTATCTTGCAACAGGTCGTCCTCCTTATTCCATAATCATCCCTAACCGAATGTTCAGAAATGTCAACGGCCAGAAGTTTCAAGATACAACGGTGGAAACCGGAACAGGACATTTACAAAAAGGGCATGGAGTCTCATTTGCAGATGGCGATTCTGATGGAGATCTCGACCTATTTGTCCAGACCGGTGGCCAGACACCGGCAGATAAGTCTCATAATGTCTTTTTTGAAAATCAAAGTCATGGCAGACACTGGCTAAAACTCAAACTCGAAGGCACAAAATCAAATCGATCTGCGATTGGCGCAAAGGTTGAAGCAAGTTTCCGTTTACCAGATGGAAGCCATCGTAAAATTTATCGTACTGTAAGTTCCGGCTCCAGCTTTGGTGGCAACAGCCTGTTCGTTCATTTAGGGCTTGATCTTGCGACTTTGGTCGATGAACTTAAAATCACCTGGCCAAGTGGAATTATCGAGTCGTATTCACAAATCAAGTCGGACGAGTTCCTCCATATCCAGGAAGGAACTGTCAAACTTAACAAAGTCATCATGAAATAGTCGTCAATACGATGTAAAGTAAGACGCTTTTCCATGCTCTGGTGTTAATGATTATCCAGAATAGGGAATGGAAACACCGGGTTATTTTGATGCTCACTTTTCATGACTTTTTCCAACTTGCTCATCATTTCAGGATTCCGGTCCGCCACATTTTCAGACTCTGAAGGATCTTTTTCGAGATCATAAAGTTCTGTTTTCATGGAAAATTTCGATTCATGAATCCGTTTTTCCGCGTTTGGTTCGAATGATTTTTGCCGGTTCAGATTTTGGCGAACAGCCTTCCATTTCCCAGACCAGACGGCTTGCTGTCCTCCATATCCTGGAAATTCACGGTATAAAAACGGCCGAGGTAATTGAGATTGTCCCAATAATATATTCGAGAAGTCGATGCCATCTAGCCCATTGGGAATTTTCGATTTTAAACCTGCCAGTGTCAATAGGGTTGGTAACCAGTCTTCGAAGCCAGTCATGTGCGCTGAAGTGGTATTTCCAAGAACCTTTCCAGGAAATTTTACGATCGTTGGGACTCGCACTCCGCCTTCATAAAGCGAGCCTTTTCTGCCTCTCAAATCACGTGCGGATTGAAAGAAATCTGTGTCTGTACCACCTAGCCTGTTATAAAGCGGCCCATTATCTGACGTAAAAACAACGATCGTATTATGGGTCAGACCAAGTGATTCGAGCTTTTCCAGAATGCGACCAATGGACATATCCATACGAGTCACCATGGCAGCATAAGTCGCGTGAGGGCTATAGTTTGGTAAATAACCACGTGATCCGTCATATGGTGAATCCTGAAGTTTTCCCTCATATTCACCAAGCGAATCGCCAGGTACCTGAAGCGCAAGGTGTGGCACAATTGTTGGATAGTAAAGAAAGAACGGCCTGTTGCGATTTTGCTCGATAAATTTCAGCGATTCATCTGTGATCAAGTCCATTCCATAAAATTTTCCAGAATATTTCTGATACTGATCCGGATCATTTAAGTCAGTACTCGCAGGCAGTTTTTGATGAGCAGAAAAGGCGGGGTTTTTAATCTCGACTTTTTGATCATTATCCCATAAATATGTCGGGTAGTTATTATGGGCTTTCGCTTGACAGTTGTATCCAAAAAATCGATCAAATCCTTGTTTCGATGGTCTACCATCGGTTTCTGGAGCGCCTAGCCCCCACTTTCCAAACCCACCCGTTGCATATCCATTCTCATAAAGAATCCGAGCCAGATTTCGCGTACCAGCCTTGAGTGGGAATTGCCCTTCCGGCTTCGTTTCACGATTATCCCTAATCTGTGCATGACCTGGATGGAGACCCGTCATGAGGACACAGCGACTCGGCGCACAAACTGCATTTCCGCTATAGTGCCGAGTCAGTTTCATCCCTTGACTGGCAAGTTTATCGAGCGTTGGTGTTTTAATCTTTGTCTGCCCAAATGGTCCAATATCACCGTATCCCAGGTCGTCGGCTATGAGGAATATTATATTAAGTGGGCGTTCGCCAGCAATCATCTCTGTCGATGATCCCACTAAGTCGAAACTCAATACCATCATCACAAAACATATCGTTTTTCGATTCATATTCATATCTGATCCCTTTCATTGAGCGACACTTCAGTCGGGAGCTGGACTGGGAGCTTGAACCGTTGATTCTTAACATTTAGAGATACCATATTTTCTTGGTGACAACCAGCCTTTCGTTTTACAATCAGTAGGATTTAAAGCCCAATCACTCTCAGAATCGGATTTCTGTAGGCCCGGTCCCCTGACGTCCCCTGACCGGGCGGGTTTTCGCCTTTCCAATGAATACGTATTTAAAGGATTACACCAGAACAATTTGCGTCGTTCTGAAAAATAAAGCCAAAGCCCGCCATGTCAGGGGACATGGCCTACATAACATGTTGTCTATTTAATGATTATGAATCGCCGTTGGGCTCCGCTTCAAATCTCAGCCTAAAACTCCAGATTTCAGAATGAGAGGTGTATAGTGAAAAAACCCTATTCATTTTGCTCAGAAAGTGGTAAAGTGTCCTAGAGCACGCCAACACTATCCTCTATCTAGAATTCGAAGCGGGACGCTCCCATGAAACGACTTCTATTTTCGAACTCTCGATTATCTGTCAAACGATTACTTCTCATCGCATTGCTTTTTTCTGCGAACACTCAACTTCAAGGTGAAGAAATAAAAGCCTCCGCTTTCAGCCGGGACAAGATTCAGCAGGTGCGGAATATTTTATCGGACAAATGCTTTTCTTGTCATGGTCCTGACGAAAAGAAACGGAAAAGTAAATTCCGGCTTGATTCGAAAACAGATGCTTATGCCATGCGTGATTCAGGTGTTCCGATAGCACCCGGAAAGCCCGACGAGAGTTTGATTTATGCACGCGTGATCAGCCTGGAGAATGACGAAGTCATGCCTCCGGCGAACTCTGGCAAGTCCTTGAATGCTCAAGAAAAAGCCGTGCTCAGAGACTGGATTTCGGCAGGTGCTCCGTGGGCTGATCACTGGTCATTTCTTGCTCCAGTCAAGCCAGAGATTCCGTCTGTAAAAAACCCAACTCAGATTCGCAATCCGATAGATTCATTCATTCAAAAACGTCTTGAAGATGATCATCTGGAACCGAATGAGGTGGCGAACCGAGCGACACGGGTTCGACGATTGTATCTTGATCTGACAGGCCTTCCACCAAGCCCTCAGGAGCTCGATTCCATCATATTAGACAGCTCGCCTGACGCGGACCAGAAATTGGTGAAGAAACTGCTTGATTCCCCACATTATGGTGAAAAGTGGGCACAGATGTGGCTTGATGCAGCCAGATACGCGGACTCGGATGGCTATGAGAAAGACAAGGGGCGGCAAGTCTGGGCATGGCGGGACTGGGTTGTAAAAGCATTTAACCGTGATTTACCCTACGATAAATTTATTGTTGAACAGATTGCCGGTGATCTTTTGCCTGATGCAACCGATTCACAACGCATTGCGACCGGATTTTTACGTAACTCGATGATTAATGAGGAAGGCGGGATTGATCCTGAGCAATTTCGAATGGAAGCCATGTTCGACAGGATGGATGCCGTTGGCAAGTCAATACTTGGACTAACCATACAATGTGCCCAGTGCCATAACCATAAATTCGATCCACTGACACAAGCTGAATATTACGGCATTTTTGCATATTTGAACAATTCTCATGAATCTACAACCGCTGCTTACACGCCTGATCAGGAACTTAAAAGGGCCGAAGTTCTTGGCAAGGTTCGCGAGGCTGAGGACCGATTGCGCGAGCAGAATCCAGATTGGCAAACGCGAATGGCCAAATGGGAGCAAGAAATAAATGGCCGGAAAACTGTAAAAACCGATTGGGAAATACTCAGGCCATCGCTTGATGCGAGTGGTGGACAGAAACATTATCTGCTTGAAGATGGTTCGATTTTAGCTGCGGGATATGCTCCCACCAAGCACACTACGGAATTTTCGGCTGAGACGGGCATGAAGAAAATCTCGTCTGTCAAATTGGAGCTTTTAAACGATCAGGATTTACCATTAAATGGGCCTGGTCGATCGATTTATGGGCTTTTTGGTCTATCCGAATTCAGTGTCATGATTGGCCCTAAGGGGAAGCCTGGAGAAGCCAAAAAAATCAAGATTATTAAGGCAAGTTCTGATGCAAATCCTTCTGAGAAGATTTTAGATCCTGCTTTTAATGACAAAACAACGGTGAAGCGTGTGACCGGGCCAGTGGAATATGCGATTGATGATAAAGTGGAGACAGCCTGGACGACAGACATCGGCTATGGCCGCTCGAATGTGCCTCGCCAAGCCGTTTTCGTTTTGGAAAAGTCTGTCGAACTACCTGAAGGTGCATTGATTACGATCAAGTTGAACCAGAGTCATGGTGGTTGGAATTCGGATGATAATCAGAATAACAATCTTGGTCGATTTCGATTATCCGTGAGTTCGGAGAGTGATGTCGCAAGCGACCCGATCCCTGGTCGAGTTCGCGAAGCACTTGCCATTGAGCCTTCGAAACGCACGGAAATGCAAATTGGGACAATATTCAGCCACTGGCGTACCATTCATCCGGAATTCAAGAATATCAACGATGTGATCGAGAAGTCCTGGAGCGAGCATCCACAAGGCTCTTCGCAACTGGTTTTATCTCAGCGTCGAAAGATGAGGCCGACATATCGTCTGGAACGCGGCGACTTTTTAAAACCTAAAGAGGTGGTGAACACAGGCGTACCGGCATTCCTGAATCATTTGGATTCAGAGTCGGGTGAAGAACCGCGATTGCAATTTGCAAAATGGCTTTCAGATCGAAATGCGCCGACCACAGCTCGTTCGATCGTCAATCGTGTCTGGCAATCTTATTTTGGTACTGGACTGGTTGCAACTGCTGAAGATTTAGGGAGCCAGAGCGAAGCACCAAGCCATCC
>CAMCFM010000043.1 GCA_945874095.1 Candidatus Kuenenia stuttgartensis | reverse complement strand
ATCTCGGACTTGGAAACTCTTGTCACCGCCGAACTACCACCAGGCTGGATGAAATCGTTTCCTAAGCTCGGCCAATGGCCCTTGGCAAAAGCTGCTCATAACTGGCTTAAACAGATTGATAAACAACCTTTAGAAAAAGCTCTCTGGATCACTTACCCATTCTATCTGGAGCTGGCCAGCCAGATCAAACCCGACCGGCTGGTCTATTACAACCTCGACGATTATACGCTTTATTGGCCCCAAAAGGCGGATCTTGTCAGGCTTTGGGAAGCACGCACCATAGAACGGGCGAACTGGACCATCTGTGTGGCTGCCGAAAGGGCCCGACAACTTCGCCAGACCTTCCCAAATCACGCCCACAAAATTTTGCATATCCCACATGCCGCACCTGAGTGGACGATCCCCGATCAGCCGTTTTACGCGCCAGGTTCTCCACCGAGAGAGCTCAAGGGTATCCCTCGCCCATTATTAGGCTATCTGGGCGGACTTGAAGATCGGCTTGACTGGAGCCTGCTCATCAAAATTGCCGATCGGTTCCCCGGTGCGTCACTGGTACTTGTCGGGCCAAAGCCTAACCTCGATGGCGATCAAGCCTGGCAATTGCAGGCACGGGAGCTTCTGGCTAAGCCGAACGTTTACGCTCCTGGAGGCGTAAGCCAGCTTAAGATCGGCAACGTTTACGCATCGTTCAGCGTAAACCTGATCCCCTATCTCACCACCCACCCCTTCAATCACGTCTGCTCGCCGACCAAAATTCTCGACTCCATGGGAAGCGGCAGACCAACTGTGACGACGGCTTTGCCAGAATCCCAAATTTATCGGAGACTTTATCAGGTAGAGGATTCTCACGACGGATTTTGCGATCGAATCGAAATTCTTCTGAAAAATGATTGTCGCGACGGCCTTGAGCAAACACGCTGGAAATACGCCTTTTCGCGACGGTCAGAGGTTGTCATGGACGCTTTATACCGACTCACATGGGCAGAATCGCTGGATGATGCGAACCGTGTTCTGGAATCCGTCTCACCAATCGGTTAGAGTTTTCTTAAATTCTGGAACAATGCGGAAAGGTTTGGGCCACGACTCGACACTTTGGGTTGTCACCGGATATTCGCTTGCCAGATCTTCTTGAACCGATCTCACTGAACCACTAGCTGGGGACTAACTCTGATGGACTTGTCGTTACGCATCCGCCTTTCGATCATGATGCTGATTCAGTTCTTCGTCTGGGGCACCTGGAACGTGACCGCCCCGAACTACTTGACTACGATTGGTTTCACTGCCAACGACATTGGCTGGCTTTATGCCGTGGGCCCAATCGCCGGCATGATTTCCCCATTCTTCGTGGGCATGATCGCCGACCGCTTCTTCCCAGCCCAGCGAGTTTTAGGCGTACTTCACCTGGTGGGAGCAGGCTTGATGTTTCTGGCCACCGTGCTGATGAAACAGGGAGCGAGCCCGATGGTGATCGTTGGCATGATTTTCATCTACATGCTGACCTTCTTCCCAACACTGGCTGTGACCAACACCCTGGCCTTGCGGAACGTGAAGAATGTCGAGAAAGAGTTTCCTGGGATTCGCGTGATGGGAACCATTGGCTGGATCGTGGCTGGCTTGTCTCTGACGTTTCTGAAATTTGAAACCTCGATCAACATGTTCTACCTGTCGTGTGGTTCAGCCGCACTTTTAGGTATCTACAGCTTTCTGGTTCTACCGAACACACCTCCAACAGCAACCGGCAAAGCCGACATCCGCCAGATTCTTGGCCTTGACGCTTTGGCCATTCTGAAGGATCGTTCCTACCTGATCTTCTTGATTTGCTCGACCCTGATCTGCATCCCCCTCTCGTTCTATTATCAGATCACGAGCCGGATTGTGGAAATGGCCGAGATGCCGATCGGACAGACGATGACCTACGGACAAATGTCTGAAATCATCTTCATGCTGGTCATGCCATTGTTCTTTGCCCGCCTGGGTGTGAAGAAAATGCTGGCCGTGGGCATGGTGGCCTGGGTGATACGATACGCACTGTTTGCATTCGGCGCCCCTTCTCAGATCAGCTTCATGATTCTGCTGGGCATTGTCCTGCACGGAATCTGCTACGACTTCTTCTTCGTAACAGGCCAGATTTATACCGACCAAGCGGCTCCTGCCCACCTGCGTGGCCAGGCTCAGGGCCTTCTGGTTCTGTTCACACTTGGCTTGGGCATGGCGATTGGAGCCAAAGTGGCTGGCCAGGTGGAAGCCATGAGCACACCACCTGCATCGATTGCAGCCGGTGAGCAAGTCAAGCAACTGACGGAGCAGATTGCCAAGATCAAAGCCTCAAATGGCCCTGCTGGCGAAATTGCGACCTTGGAAACAGCCCAAAAGGCGGCTCGCCTGACACAGCTTAAAGAGATGGACTGGAAGACAATCTGGGGCATCCCGGCGATCATGTCAGCCGCAATCTTTGCTCTGTTCATGGTGGCTTTCAAGGAGCCGACCAACCGCAATACCAATACTGCGTAACGGACATTCCGACGGGTGAAATCGTCTGATCAGGATCCATTTATGAATCCATAGGCACGCCTTTTGCCACTTGGCGAAGGCGTGCCTTTTTTATTTACATTGGGTGGTTCTGAATGAGACATTCAAATGAGAAAGCCACGGTCTGGTAGGATGCCGATGTATCTCAACTGCAAAGGTTGACTGTTCAATCCAAACAGACGATGATATATAAATAAGAGCGATCGACCACGAAAGAACGAGGTTATGCCAATGGCTACAATTAAAAGACCTTACGATTTAGAGGACTTCCGGAAGGCCACTAAAAGTGCATCTGGTGGCGAGCGGATTATCATCGAAATCGACGGTGCGAAAGCCGCCATCGTGCCTGTGGAAGATGTCACTAACATAGAAGCCCTGGAAGATGCAGAAGATCTCAGAGACGGCAAAGCGATGGAGGATTTGAACGACACGATCCCCATAGAAGATGTGATGAAAGAATATAGCCTGATCTGATTCTTTAATTGATAGAGGATGTCAAACGGATCGTGATTGTGGTGAAGCAGAGATATTTACCGTGATTAAACTCGTAATCACATAACGAGGTTATTCTGGAGCCTTTTTTTGTATTAGAGCCAATCACCGTAAACATCTACCGGACAATGAATTGCAATCCGATCAAAGAGGCATTGAGAATTTATCTTAATCGGTCTTATGACTTTGGCGAAACCGGTATCACGGCTGTCTGATGGACTTCGCCGGTGGTTACGTCCTGCACAAATACCACGACGGAGAGCTTTGACTGATCCCAGGCAGAATCAGATTCAAAATCAAAGGTGATTTCTTGGGCTGACTTTGATTCAAAACGGATTGTTTCAAATTTCATTTTTCGGGCAGGAAATCGGTTGTTCAACGTTTTTCCATGATTTTCGCCAGATTCCACTTCTGTAAGCACCTTATCGTCTCGTATGATTGCACAAAGAAGCTGGTCCCGCCCCTTCAGCCTTTCATTAACAGGTGTGACACTGACAACAAGCCGGAATTTTCCTGCTACAGACTTTAGATCAGGAGTGGCTTGAATATTGACACTCGGAGGCTTCTTTCTGGCAGACGCAACGGCGGCCCTAAGTCGGACAGGATCACGACCATTCACTGTACTCATGCCATCCACCATGATCATTGGCGTGTAATAAAGGCCAAGTTGCGGATCTTTCTTACCTTTGTATGTTTTGTGATAGGACATCTGCCGATCGCTAAACAGCCTATCCGAAAACGGATCTTTCCAAGGTTTGTTGAAATAGTCCACATGGAGTGCAATCGGAGCGACGGAGCGATTCGAATCGGCCAGTTCACCGAGAATTTTCTCGGCCGTTGGGCACATATCACAGCCCTGCGATGTAAAAAGCTCAACGAGGACCACCCTTGCCGACGTCGAAGGCCGGCTCTGTGCCTGTGCTTCTGAACAGGTCAGGCCTAAAAGTGTCAGTATTGCGACTGCCAGAGTTCCAATTTCAGCGGGTTTCATCAGAACGACTCCCAGTTTCATTTTTCAGGACTAAATCTGGAGAGAAATCTCTCGGTATGGCCCACCGATAGATAATCTTCCCCTCAATCAGTGGACACTGAGCCTAGCGAAGTATGACTTTACGTATTCTATACGATTGAGCATTGCCAGACCAGTATCCATAAATCTGTGATCTCAAGGAACCTAATGCCAACTCAAGCCAATTAAATAGGAGGTTCAACTGCATCTCGAAGATCACGGTTCCCAGATTTAATTGATATCCAGCGGACTTGCCTGATGCCCACTCAAGCCTAATAAATGGGGATGATTTGCTTTCTGGTGTCTCCTTTGGAGCCCAAAGATCACGAGTTCCAGATGTCCGGCGGACATGCTTAGCGCCCCCTACCTAAAAATCTTGACTTGAGGAGGGCACTAGTGCCCCCTCAAGCCTTATAAATGGGGTAGTTTGCTCTGGAGTCTCCTCCGGAACCCAAAAGAACAATGGTTTAGGGTTTATGGATGTCCAGAGGAGATGCCTGGTGCCGCCCGCCTACCCAACAATCTTGACTTGACGGAGCAGTAGCTTCTGTTGCTGAACAGAGGTCTTAATTGCTTGGTGTAGACGTCTGTTTTTAGAATTGATATCATATACTCCAGCTAGACTTCTGGAATGGTTCGAATTGAAAAGACCGAGAGAAGAATGTGCTGAAGTGATCATATTAATGCAAAACCTGTGTGAGTTCTAAAAAAACATGGTGGGCTGAACAGATGTCGCGTAGAGAGCCGGTGGTGGAAATCATTGAACCCATGATGGTGGAATGCCTGAGACGCATGACACCAGGGCAGAGACTGGCGCAAGCCTCGGCGATGTGGGAGACGGCTCGGATTATGGTGCGTTCGGCTGTGATCCGCCAATTTCCTGATTGGGATGAGCCGCAAATCCAGCGGGAGACGGCCCGACGCATGAGTCATGGAGTCACAGAAATTGTCCCACGCTAATTTAAAGCCATTTGAATTGATGCAGGGGAAAACTATGGGGCCATTCTTCGTTAAATCAGCACCTGAAACAAGAATCGTCCTATACACCGTCCAAATAAGGCGTTAAGAATAGTGGCCAAGCAAAACTTAATTAAAAAACGGGCATTCAAAAATAATTAAAACAGCTTATGACAATTCAATGCGGAATGACTCCGTTTACATTCTTCTCCAAGGCGGGCAAGCCGATCTCTTCTCGCCATTTTTCAATATATTCGGGCATCTTTTTTCGAGGCACGAAGTTGATGGAAGCGGAATTAATACAGAATCGAAGGCCAGTCGGGCGTGGTCCGTCGTTAAAAACATGACCCATGTGGGCGCTGCATATGCGGCAATTGACTTCTGTTCGAATCACTCCGCTGGAAGTATCAGGATGAAGTTTGATCAGGCTTTTATCAACCACCTGCCAATAACTTGGCCATCCGGTTCCGCTGTCAAATTTCGCCTCGGCATCGAAGAGCGGTGAGCCGCAGCAGACACAGGTATAAACACCATCATCATGATGGTTCCAGTAGGCTCCACTGAAAGCAAGCTCCGTACCCTTCTTTCGGGCCACATAATACTGCCCTTGGGTCAATTTCTTCCGCCAAAAGCTATCAGGGCGTGAATACCGAGGAAAGGCCTGGGCTTTAGAGGCTGATTTTGATTTTTTCTCAGACAAACCTGTTTTGGCTTTTTTCGCAACAATGTCTACCTCTGTCTCAACCTTCTGCAAAGGCTCATCATCAGCAAAACCATAAAGCCCAATGGCTGAGACTATGAACGTACTGACGAAAAGCTTCGAAACCACTTGATGCCAGGCCATTTTTTTCCAACCTCCCATACGTGTTCTCTATAAATAATTTTATATGCTTAATCTCGTTCTCCGTCAATCATAAAACGATTTAATGAAGAATAAGCCTATTGTTTTCCCCCGGACAGCTTGGCGATCAAGCGGCGGTTGCGGATTTCCCCTAGCCAAATTGGCTCTAATACTACAGTTGGAGTTAGACCCAGGCTTGTCGATTTTACACAATTCTCTGCATGTAAATAGATTCTGGCGGCACATATCGCCAGTCAGTTTTTTGATTTCAGGGCCAACTGCCCTTCACATACCAGCGATGGTCGAAGGCCATCGAGAGGATATCGGATCAAATCATATCGCTTCGATTATGAGAAACAAGGGCTGAAAGCCCGCCCCATTCGCATATTGTTTCCTGAGTCGTGACGTGAGAGGTATCGGGCTTTCAGCCCTCAAAGTATTTTTCGGTTTGGACAACTGACGAGGGCCGCTGGCCCTCGCTGGTATGGAACGGGCCTTTGGCCCTGAAGCAAATCCTTCAAAATACGCTGTTTCAACTGGATCTCAAACTGTAGTAATAGATTGCGTAAACTTCGCCCGAATGGATTTTCTGCCATGAAAACTCCAAGAAAGAGACGAAAGAAAGCCTCTCTCATACATGAGATTTCATCTTAACGTAGTGGCATTCTAGAAAAATTGCTATACCGCGCGGGGGACGTGATCCTTTGTGGAGATCTTGGACAAAGTTGGTAAAACTCTTGCTTTTGGCTGTTTGTTACTCAATAATAAATTTCCCCTCATGAACGAGCCGCAGATCGGATTTCAATCAGGTATACTCATGCCCCTACTTCAGAGTTTGCAAACTTGGCATTGGCAGGCGTTGCTTTTTTTCTTCAGTGGCGTTCCTGCACTGGTTTATCAGATCGCCTGGCAGCGGAAATTAATCTTGCTATCTGGTGTGGGCAGTTTCTCGATCAGCACGATCATTGCAGCATTTATGTTCGGGATCGGCTTGGGTAGCGTTTTGGGCGGGAGACTGAGTCAATCTTTGGGCCGGCGACAGTCGCTTTTCTGCTTTGCTTTGGTCGAGTTTTGTATTGGCTTGGCCGGTCTCGCCACCAGCAGATATGGCCTGGAAATTCCGTTTGTCCCGCAGGCATGGTATATTGGCAGCAAGTGGCAGATGGTACTTGCGCATTTAATAAGCCTGCTGTTGCCTACCACACTTATGGGAATGACTTTTCCTCTGCTCACGCGGGCGATTGTGCAGCGTGGTCGCCGCTCAAGTCGTGTCATTGGAACGCTGTATGCTGCGAATCTCGCCGGCTCGGCTGTAGGTTCACTTGCGAGCGGGTTCCTCATGATGCCTGGTCTGGGCATTGCGGGCACACTTCAATTGGCGGCTTTCATCAATTTCAGTGTTGCCGTAGCATCGATTTTTTCGATTTTCAATTCGAGTGAAGTCAACTCAGTCGATTTAGAAGGGCCGCAAATAGTTCAGGTCGATCCGTTGAAGCCTGCAGTGCCTCTCTGGTTCTGGTATTCCTCCTACGCCTTGAGTGGCTTTATTGCAATTGGGCTTGAGATCGTCTGGTTTCGCATGGTCGATATCGGCACCAAGGCGACGAGCTATACCTTTAGCCTCATTCTCTGCATCTATCTTGGCGGGATGTCAATTGGAACAATGGCTGGAAACTGGCTGGTGCTACGCAAGAGAAACTCACTGCGCATTTATCTTGTTTCTCAGGCAGGTATTGTCGTGTTCACGCTGGCGCCCTTGCTTGTTCTTTGCAGATTTCCAGGTGTTTTGCCATTTTCCGAAATATTAATCGACTACTGGAGAAGCTATGAACCCATGACGATGAAGAATCAAACTCCTGGTAAGATCATTTTTTTCTACTTTTATCTCCCGATGGTGCTTTTCCTACTCCCAACGTTTTGCATGGGTTTATCGTTTGTGGCACTTCAGGACGGCATCCAGACCACTCGCAAACGGGTATCATTCCGTCTTGGCACACTTCAGGCTGTAAATATTGCCGGTTGCATCGCCGGAAGTCTTTTTATTGGCCTGGCCGGTCTTGATATCCTTAAGTCACAGGGATCATTGAGTTTGCTTTTTTGTTGTACACTGCTTGTGATGATTTCTGCGATTTGCTTCAAGGGCGAAAGGCTAGCGGCGAGTCTTGGGGGACTGGCAGTTGCAAGTGCGGTTTATCTTGTGCCTCCGAACGACCTCATCTGGCAGCGATTTCATGGCCAGAACAATTCCTTGCGATTTCATTATATTGAGTCGGAAGTGGGGGTGATTTCTCTTCTTGATGAAGGTGGCCGTATTCGTGTCTCAAATAATAGCAAGGGCCAGAGTTACATTCCCTACGGTGGCGTGCATAGCAAATTGGGGGCCTTGCCCTCAGTTGTACATGGAAGCCCCGCAAGCATCGCGATTATCGGTCTTGGCTCAGGCGATACAGCCTGGGCTGCTGGTTGTCTGAGCCAGACAATGTCGGTCGATGTCTATGAAATTTGCCCGGACCAGTGGCAACTGATTCAGGATCAGAATTCAAGAAGCCCTGATTCAATGCTCAGTTCGCTGATGTCCGATCCCCGATTCAATATCATTTCCCAGGACGGGCGCATCGGCGTTCTACAAAATCCGGCTAAATATGATATTATCGAGACCGACGCCATCAGGCCGAATGGTTCATACGCAGGGAATCTTTATTCTCTTGAGTTTTATAGGATTTGTCGCGATCGTCTGAAGCAGGGGGGGATCATGTGCACCTGGGCTCCGACTTCCCGAACAGCAATCACTTTTCGCAAGGTATTCCCGCATGTTCTCGAAATTGATGGCGGCCAAATTCTTTTAGGTTCCAATCAGCCTCTTGAAGTCAATACGAAATTGTGGTCTCAAAGATTAAATCAAAAAGGTGTGTCGAGTTATCTGGGGCAGCAGATTGGCCAAGAGTGCGAGGATGGGCTGAAATTGGCCAGAGTACTGCCCCCGCTTTCACCGGCGGAGAAGGCAGTTGTTGCCAACACCGATGACTATCCTCTAGATGAGTTTGAGATCGACTAGTGGCCCTACTGTTTAACTCTCGTGTATAAAACTAGTTAGACGCAGCAGGAGGCAAAAAGTTCCACTTGGGGATGAATAATTCGGGTTAGGATCAGGACGAAAACAACTTCCGGTATTCAAAACCAACCGGGGCTAGCGCCAAGTTGGCTGGATACCCGCACGGTGATAGCTCCAGTTGTGCTTAGAATCAGCCTGTTATCGATGGCAAAATCTTGAAGTAAAAGACCAGCCCCGCAAGGCCCAGGTAGAAAATGCCGCAGGCGGTGACACCCGCCGTCTGATACCACTTTGGGCGGAGCGGCCTGGGCAGCAGGTGGTGGTTGATCCAGAGCAATTGAAAGGCTGTTACACCTAACGCCAGATTATTGAAATTGGCGATGAAATCGGTCATCAGCTTTGGTGCGTTGCTGAAGAAATAGGCGCAGATGAACGACCAAGTCACGTAAAACCCGAGGATGGTGTAGTAGATATACTTGACCTGATGCGGCTTCATCGTGTTACGCACACGCTGATTGGCTGTCCAGATGGAATCCGTCCAACGGCGGCTGAAGTCGTCTACAATCGACATCTGGCTTGGCAGCATCACCATCAGACCCGTGAAGAGCGCGACAATCCAGAGCACCTTGGCCACCGGCTCCATAAAACCTGCATTTCGCAAGCCATCGGCTGTAATGATGGCCTGAGCCACTCCAGCCTGTTCGGGGGTAATGGTGGAATATTGGACAAACTGCATGGATAAAAGGGCGGGCAAGGCCATGCCCATGAAGCAGCCGGGCATCCATACAATCACCTGATCGGTCAGAATATATCTCCACCAGACCTTCCAACGCCGCATGTTTTCATCCGTCAGTGGAAAGACTTTCCCGACATGGCTTAATGTCACACTTGTCCCACCAATTGCGCTCGGGATAGCGCCCACCTTGGCCCCCATGCCCCAGCCTTTATCACGCACGAAGTTGGAGTAGGTGGAATTTGCCAGCCCTCCGCCGCCAGCGTATCCGGCAAATGCGCCCAGCATGATAAAGCTGGTGGTGGCGATCACTGGCCATTGACCCGTCTCCCAACGCTCCGCAATGGCGTTTACCACTTTCTCGCCACCTTGACCGTCACTCACAGGAACGTTGCCAAATTTGACGAAACCGCTGAAGACATTCCACCAGTTGGCTGGGCTGACGCAGGTCAATCCAAGGATCAGGCAGAAGCCGAGCACGATCACCACCTTGGCGGTCATGATGGCCTGAAGCATGTTGTAAACCTTGCGGCCAACGAGAATTGGCAGAGAAACTGCTAAGAGGCAGCCGTATGCCAGAGGCGTAATCAGCCAGCGGTCTTCCATCGTGGGTGGCCTATCCAGGATCAACGAGGCGATCATCGCCGCCCCATGTGTGGATAAACCCGGAACCAGCGCCGATGAATTCAGGACCAACATCAGGACCACCCAAAACATCGGGCCTGGCTTGCATCGCATGAAGCCTGTAAAAACGGGCTCGCCGCAATAAAGCGCGTATCGGCCGCACTCCACGTTGTAGAAAACCTGAAGGATGATTGCAATCGTGGCCAGCCACATCAGGCCCCCGCCATATTTGGCTGTGACCGATGGCCCCAGCAGCCATTCTCCACCACCGATCTGAATGCCCATCATCACAATCCCGGGGCCAATGAATCGGGTCCATCGGCGCCAGCTTATCGGATCAGGCTCGGGCAGATCGGCCGTTGTCCAAGGCGGAATCTGGTTGGTTGAAGTCTGTTTTTTTTCAGTGTTCATGGGACTTGTGCCAGCCTTCAGAATCGGACAACCGCATTGCGTTCAGAACCTTGACTTGATCGGATCAATCCAACACGAGTGCAATCGCCCGGCCGGGGCCACCATGACAGTCGCGAATTTTTAGGGCTGCAAACAGGAAATAGACGTCCTTACCTTTTGGCAAGCTGCCCAGATTGTTCAAGAACTCTACGCCCACCATTTCGTGGGTACCCAAAGCCCAATAAGTCATCAAGGCCCGTTTCGGATCGACCCCTCCAAGGTCGGGGGCATCTGTTGCAACACATCGAACCCCTTTGCTTTTCAGGTAAGTCACAGCTTCAGGGCAGACAGCAGGCCAGCCTTCGCTTTTGCCTGTCAAGGGCTCAACCCAAGTGGCTTTGTCATCGGGCGTGGGCTTCAGGTGGGTGTCCAAATGGCCGGTCCGGAAGATCACCACCTGGCCTGGCTTGATCTGGCCATGAGCCTTCTCGTCGGCTTCGATCAAGGCTTTGGTGATTTCTGGAGAGTTCGGCCATGACTTTTTATCTGTTGTGCCCACAAGTTTGCGGGTATCGATCACCCGGGCCTGGCCAGATGTCCAATCCAGTGGGACTTGCTCAGTGGTCATCGCCGATGTTCCGCGAGGCCCGAATTTCAGTTCGTATTCCTTCAGCCAGCCAGCAACTTCCGCTGAATATTGCACCTGCTCGCCTGGCTTGGGCAGGGCATAGGATGGAGGAACCAGGTGGGTCCCGGCCATGCTGTCCATCATGTGGGCGTGGTGCCACATGTCGAGATATTCGCTGTAGAGAAAATCGATTTTTAGATAGACCTGCCTGTGCTGGCCCGCCAGGCTTCCGGGCGATGTCAATGGGAGTCGGGGCGAGAGAACTGGCGACAAATCTACGGCTTTCTTCTGCTTGCAGGCTTCAATCAGTTTGGCAGGAAGTGTCCCACCAACCACTGAAAAAGCTCGCCCTTCGCCATAAGGGCCATTTTCATGCTTCGGGCCGATCATGCAGTAAAACGCGCCTGTGGGGGGCAAGGCGGCCAGATTGGTGGCACTTTCTGTCCAGATCATGCCATATTTCAGGCCTGCAAAGTGGGTATCTTCGGCCATGTCGGGCATGGGGCCCATGCTGGCGCTGTCTGTGCCGAGGGTCATCACTCCACGCTTGCCGAGGAATTCCATACAGGCGGGGTCAGGGTCCGGGTATCCGGGCGCTTTGCGATCCACCACATCGGCGATAAATCGGCGGCCTGCTGGTAGGGGGAGATAGTATTTGTCGGAATAATCGCTGCGAAAAAGCACCACATCGCCGAATCCGACCCTTCGGTGTGCGTTTTCAAACCGTTCCACATGCTCGGCTTTGACCAAAGGGCTAAAGCCTGGCTCGGCTTTGTCGAGCAAGTCGCGGGTGTCGACCACGCAAGCCTCTCCGCCAAATTGCCAGGCCTCGATCTTGTCCGTATACGCCAGCCCAAGAGGGCCTGATTTTGGCCGATTCAGATCCGGCCTGGCCACGGAGTGAGGAGGAACGTCGAGTTGGGTGCCGGTGTTGCCGTCGATCAGAAGGACGTCCACGTTATAGGCTGACCGAGGCCCGATCCGCTCCTGATGCGTGATCTGGAACTTGGGGAATGGTGCGGTCGGCCAGGTGCTTGGATAATCCGGAGCAATCAGCAGCGAATGGTCGATGAATTTCGAGGTGCCGGGGGTGTTCTCCTGAGCCTCAATTTTCATGCAAATGGGCCATACCAGAAGTATTGCCGAGAGATTCAGAATCCTCATTCTGCGCATCATCAGTGATTCACCTTTCATTCGCTGCCAAGGGTTCATGGAGGGAGAGGGGGTCAGGAAATCAGGCTGATTCCTCAATCACAGGATTGGTGAGCGACCCAATGCCGTCGATTTCAATCGTGACGGTGTCGCCATGCTTCAGGAATACCGGTGGCTTGCGGGCCCCGCCCACTCCGTGCGGTGTGCCTGTTAAAATGACTGTGCCGGCCGCCAGCTTGGTGCTTCCGCTGAGGAATTCAATCAGTGTGGGAACATCGAAAATCATGTCGTTCGTGTTCCAGTCCTGCATGGTTTGACCGTTGAGAACGGTCCGGATCCCAAGCGCGTTGGGGTCAGGAATTTCGTCAGCTGTGACCAAAACCGGTCCCAGAGGGCAGAATGTGGCAAATGTCTTGCCCCGGCACCACTGTGTTCCACCATATTTCATCTGCCAGTCACGCGCACTCACGTCGTTGGCGCATGTGTAGCCCAAGACATAGCTTAAGGCGTCGGCGCGGGAAACGTTGTGGCACTCTTTGCCAATGACCACGGCCAGTTCGCATTCATAATCCACAGAGTCGCTCTTGAGCTTTCTTGGGAGAACGATCGGGTCGCCGGGGTTCTGTAATGTCCCACTATTCTTCATGAAAACCACGGGAAATTCAGGAATCGGCTGACCGCCTTCCGCGGCATGCTTTCGATAATTCAGGCCAATACAGATTATGTCGCGGGGCTCGATCGGGGCCAGCAGTTTGGCCACTGAGACCTGCTCACCGGAGTCCTCGAACGAGCCCAGAATGGAGCCTGTGATTCGGGTCACTGTGCCATCGGCATGCTGATTGCCGTGCTGGATCGAGCCTGATGCGTCTTGAAATCGAACGATTTTCATGAGCTTTTCCGGTATGGAATGAGGTATGGAGACATGCAAATGTGATGATGCTCGAACGCTTCGAGTTTCTCTACCGTCTTAGGTCAGCCAGGTTGGGCTAAGTTCAACCAGATTCGCAGCTTCAGTCAATTTAGCCAGAACATCGGCGGGTAAAGCAATGCCCTCGACCTGAGCTTTGCGACGATGCTCCCACTCACGTTCACCAGGCAGGAGAACCTGATCTACGTCTGTGGCTGTGGGGGCGCTGTGGATCTCGCGGATCAGCACTTGCAAGCGATCGTCAAATTCGTCAGGTGGGGCAATCGTGGCCACGTCCATGAAAATCATCGAAGCATTGTGCCAGGAAGGTCTTGAGGGTGGATCAAAGATCCAGCTTCCCACCTGCCAGGTGGAGTGCCCGCCCGGCAAAATGGCTGAGAGAATCTCGCACCATAGACCAAAGCCATATCCCTTATGGGCAGCCATTGGGGCCAGAGCCGCATGTTCCGGATAAAGACTTCCATCGGTGGTCGGATGCCCGTCGGGGCCGATCAGCCAGGTGGGTGGAATCGGCTCGCCTCGCTGCTGCGCTGCATAAACCTTGCCGCCAGCGACTGCCGCCGTGGCCATGTCAAGCAGAATTGGGTCGCTGCCCGAGACCGGAATCCCATAGGCAATCGGGTTGCTACCCAGAACGGCCTTGCGCGATCCTGGGGCGGCCACACTTGGGATATCGTTGCCCGTGACCATGCAAATCAAGCCAGCCCGGGCTGCAAGTGTCGCAAAATAGCCTGCCGCACCAATGTGGCCGGTGTTGATTAGCCCTACATAGGAAATGCCGACCTGACGTGCTTTATGGATACCTACTTCAACCGCCATATGGCCGCCAAGCTGACCCAGCCCTGAATCGCCGTCGATCACCGCCCAGCCCGGCCCTTCACGCTTGATGACAGGCTTGGCATCGGGGCGGTATCCGCCACCCTTGAGCTTTTTCAGATAGCCGGAAAGGAGCTTTGTGCCATGCGTGAAGACGCCCATCGAGTCGGTTGTGACCAGGGCATCTGCCGCAATCGCAGCCGATGCTTGCTCAAGCCCTGTGGATGAGAAGGCAGATTCGACAAATTCTCGCAAGTCATCAATCGCTACAGTTCGGTTCATCGCGTTTTTCATCCTGCCTGGAATCTGCGTCATAAGCCCTTATTGAACCACACCATTGACCACATTGGGCAACTGCTCTCCATTCACGGCCATGGCGGCAATTCTGGCTGCTGTCAGACGCAGGGTACGCACCGATTTGGGGCTTGCCGATGCAATGTGGGAGGCTGTGATGACGTTGGGCATGGAGCGTAGAGGGCTGTCAGCCGGGATCGGCTCAGGGTCGCAAACATCCAGCGCTGCTGCGGCCAAATAGCCTGATTCCAATGCAGAGATCAGCGCCTGGGTATCGATCAGGTCGCCACGGGCCAGATTGATCACGATCGCCCCCTTTTTCATGGCCCTGATGGAGTCGGCGTTCAAGAGTTTACGAGTTTGGGCGGACGATGGGCAGTGCAGCGAGACGATATCTGACTCGGCCAGAAGTTCTTCCAGAGTGACGGGTTCACAACCAAGTTCACGAATTGTTTCGGGAGCCAGGACAGGGTCAAAGACCAGTCGGCGACTTTTGAAAGGCGCAAGTCGTGCAGCCACTTCGCGACCGATCCGGCCGAAACCAACAAGCCCGACAGTCTGGTCGCGCATGGTTCGTAGAGGATCAAGCCCAGTGGCCAAACCCCACTTGCCGTCCCGGATATACAGAGTGTTTTGAACCACTTGCCGGGTCACGCTTAGCATGAAAGCCAGGGTATGGTCGGCCACCTCATCAATGCAGTAATCCGGCACATTGCAGACAGGAATGCCGCGCTGGCGGGCCGTTTCGAG
>CAMCFM010000042.1 GCA_945874095.1 Candidatus Kuenenia stuttgartensis | reverse complement strand
CCATTATTGGTGACATTGACAGCCACTCCATTGAAATAATAATTGGTAGGATAATTCGTGGGCGAACCGTTGGCAGTCAGCCCGATGGTGGCCGATGCGCCCGGTGCGAGAGTTCCATTCCAGCCTGCATCTTTGATGGTCACAGTGCCGGTGGATCCTCCTAAAAGCGAAGAATTCCAGACCGATGTCAATGTATTGGTCGTATCCATTTTCAACTGCCAGCCATTGATGCTGGTGGTGCCTGTGTTTGTGATTTTAATATCGGCATTAAATCCACCAATCCAGGACGATGTCACATTATAACCAACAGTAACGGCTGAAGTGGTCGAAGGTGGAGTGACAGTTCCACCGCCTGGATTTGCATCCAGATTCCAGCTTAAAACCGGATTATTCACTTTGGCGGAAGCCGGACCAGCCGTACCTGTGGCAATAAATCCAAATTTCGCATTGGCACCGGCCTCCAGTTTAGCGGCCCAGCTATCAGGCTTCACGGTATATTTTGTGCCAACATGGCTGACAATTTTTCCACCCCAGATGGATGTAATGTTATCGGCCAGTTCGAATTGAAACTGGTAATCGTCGATCCATGTCGTTTGGCGATTTGTGACCGAAATTTCAGCTTGATAACCGCTGCCCCAATTATTTTGGGTGGTCCAGGTGGTGGGTGGGCTGAAGTCGGTCCCGCTCAGCATCTGGCGGACTTCGAGCATTGCATTTGGGAGGCTGAATGATTGAAACTCGAAGAGTCGGCGATTTGGCCTCACAGACTTGCGATTATCGGCGACTTCAGTCCGATTTACCGAACGATTAAAACGGCTGGTTTTCTGATGATGATTTGACATGACGATGTTGCCCTGGAATCAAGATGCGAATGGATTTCGGTAGAGTACACAGAGCGCTTCAACCGCTGATCGACATGCATCAACAAAGGTGCAAGCCCTCAAGAAAGGTTGAGCGAGAAGCCGGAAGTCGATTGTATTAACGATCGCATCAGCTTGAATGAGAAGCTGAAGCGTCGCACCTGAGCCAGTATTCACGACCTGTACATGAATGCTGGGATTTATGATATTCGAGGGTCGTTACTATCCCGATTGAAACGGCCCTCTCCACAAACAATACGGATGGGCTTTGAGGGTGTGACACACTTGACCTCACGAATGTTGGAAAGGTGACACACCGGCTACATGTCAGACTGCTCAGAATCAGGTCTGGAACTTTTTTCCAGAAATGGCCTGAAAGTCATAGAGGTGTCGATGCCTTGGATCGGCGCACCGTATTTGTTATAGTTATGCCATACCGCCGGATGCTTGAAACTCTCCCGAAAAAGATCAGGAATTGTCGCTCAACCATGTACCAGAACCGAATGAATTCAAAGGCCAGATTGATCATCAGGATGGTGGCAGGAGTTGCCTTGAGTGGCTGTGCCGGGTCTGCGATTGCAGCTGATGCGCCGAAATCGGCTGTGAAGCGTCCGACACTGGAACGATTCAAAGAAGAGCATCTCCAAAAAACGCATCAAGATGCAGAAGCGGTTCGCAAAGCACGTCAAAACATAGGTTTACCGACTGGATGGCGTGATATCAGGTCGATTTTTCATGCCCATGCCGAAGATTCTGAACATACCGGAGGAACGCGCCCTGAGATGGTTGCGGAGGCCAGGAAATCAGGCGTATCGGCCCTATTTTTAAGCGACCACTTCCGCCCTCCGCGAGATTTTGTGACACCGGAGAGGGCTGGACTGGTGGACGGAGTATTGCTTGTCCCAGGCTCGGAATGGGCTGGATTTTTGATCCTGCCGACCAAGTCTGTGATCGATAAAATGAAAGCGCCGGCCAATGAATTGCTCGATGCGGTTCGGGAAAACGACGGAATGGCATTTCTTTCACATGTGGAAGAACGCCAGAATCACAGCATGGAAAAACTTGACGGACAAGAGATATACAACCGTCATTATGATGCCATTGTCGATTCCAAAGGCCTGATGTCGCTTGTTCTGGCCATGACATCGAAAAAGACGATTGAAGACTTTCAGCATAAGATTGATCAGTATCCTGACGAAACGTTTGCATTTCAGGTGGAATATCCGAAGTTGTATCTCGAGAAATTCGATCGCGAACTGCTGAAAAAACGCCTGACCGGAGTCGCGGCCAACGACTGTCACCATAACATGGTCTTATTGGTGAAAAAAATCGACGACACGGCTGTTCTGGTAGGAACCAATGTGGATAAAGATAGCCAGATGAGGCGGATTCCTGTCTCTCTGGCCCCCGGGATCAGCGAGCTGGTGGCTGGTAAAAAGCCTGGTGACGTGATTGCCAGGGTCGATCTTGATCCTTATCATCGGTCGTTTGCCGGGAGCAGCACCCACATTTTCTCAAAAGAGCTGAACGATAAAGCACTTCGCGAGGCAGTGAAGGGCGGCAGGGTTTATGTTTCGCACGACTGGATCTGTAAGCCTGAGGGATTCTGGGTAGAGGTGAAGGACAGCCAGAATAAATATCTCGGAATGATTGGCGATGAATTGAAATTTCAAAGCGACAAGAGCCAATCCATTCACGTCCGTTTACCAGCTCCATCAGCTTTGGTCAGGCTCATATGCGATGGTCAGGTGGTAGGCGAATCGACGAATTCTACGGAAGCGAAATTTAAGGTGGAAAAGCCCGGAGTTTATCGGGTGGAAGCCTTCCAGATGCTCGATGGCGAATATAGGGGCTGGATTTATGCGAATCCGATTTATATTCGCTGATCCATTTTCATTGGTGCGAGCAATTTTCAATTCGGAACGTCGGCAGGTGGAGCGAGCGGCTCGTTTGATAATGACGGAGCAGGGGGCACAGATTCAGGCGGAGTGATAGGTGAAAACTGTGGAATAGGGCTGCTTGCAGTGGAAGTGGTGGAGGCCCTTTGACTGGAATTTCTTGAGGCCCGACGTGCGGCATTGAATAAAACAATCCGTTTTAATGCAACTTGTGCCGCAGCCTGAGGTGTTTCGCCTTCACCTTCAATGGTCTGGGGTTTTGAGCCATTGATACTGGCCATTTCACATTCGAGTTTTAATCGGCCACCGGGCGTGCCTTGCAAATGGATGTTGCGAATACCAAGCGATTGCATTTTGCGCATCATATCAGTCCACGATGGTTCTGTGGCTGACGAGTCGCTTAATTTGGCACCTGCAAAGCCGGCTGAACCGACGCTGGAGTCGAGCTTGGGGTGACTCGTAGAGGGATCTGATGAAGCAATCATGGGAGGTGGGACCGATGGAGTTCGGGAATCTCTGACATTTGCTGACGAGGCAACAGGTGGAGTTGTTGCAGAGCTCGCCGGGGCTGCCGATCCATCGGGTTTGGGGCTGGTGGAATAAGTGCTGGTGGTTTGATCGGGCCAATGGATGGAAAGAGGCGGTGGAGGCGTGGCGGGCACTGGCATTGCGGAAACGGGAGAGGCGGAGCTGGCAACCGTTGCAGGTGCTGTGTTCAGCTGGGCGGCGGGCGGTGCAGGCGGGAGACCAGGCTGAGGATCGGCTGGAGGCGGGCTGGTAGAGACTTGAGGGATGGCTCCAGGCACGGTAGGCAAATGAGCTGGCAAGGCGGCGGGTGGAGTGTTTGTGATCGAACCGAGAGAGATCACGCTGCCGACCTGCTGCTTGTGATAAAGATAGTTGACGGCAGTGGTCAGGTTATGTTCGTTGAGCATGCCTCCACCGGCGAAAGCGGCGGCGGCCAACACCATCAGGCTCATCAGTTTCTTCATCGTCCCGGCTCCGCCAGATGTGGGCAAACGTTTCAATAGCAATGCCTTAGACTATTTCGTATCGATCCATCGAAAGAAAAGTCCGGGTCGAAAGCGTTTGATGGTCGCTAGGCATTTCTATTGAACACCAATTCGAGAATTTGGACAAGGCCGATTGCGCAACATCATGAGTCAATGGGTTTTGGACCACACAGAGAGTTGATGTACCCAGTCGTGCGTGAGGGGTTTTTCCACCGGCTCTGAATCGGGCAACTTCCTGGAAATCAGCCCGATACGGACCAGCAGCTTCGATCTTTTTTGATCACGTGTGAAGTTTTTCCTGAATTCTTTTGTCGTCATTCGCCGCAAAGCCTGAAACCTCTCCTGAATCCCGAGAATTTCTCGCATTGCTCTACATTACAAATACTTACCACAAATCTTCATACAACCTGATGAACACCCGATTTCGTAATTGTCATGAAAAATACGACACAAGAATCACTTTTCCTATGACAACTTAAAGACATATTGCAAGCATTGGAGTGATCAGGGTGTTGCATAGGGATTCACCCTCGTATATGATGAATAGAGTACATCATCTTCTAAGTTTCAAGGTTGGTTGATCTGATAACCGAATGAGGAATCCTAGACTCTCTGTAAGTGATCGGTAGAAGGATTGGCAAGTTCTCGATTCATTCAAGTGAACCAGTTGGGTGTCCGCAGCCCAATTCAGGAATTTCAAGGCTATCAAGCTCTGGGAGTTGATTCGTAAATTGTTGGTGGGGAACGACCGGACGACGATTTGAGGTAGAAAATCGGCGATCCGTTCGGGAGATGGGATCAGGGAAAGGCAACTGGGTTGCGGTTCCGGTTGATCAACAGATCGACACGGGCGGACTGGCTTTGCCAGGTGAGTGATTCGGATCGTTAGCCTGTTGGTTTGTGTCTGGCGGATCGCTTTGGCCGCCTTTGTTTCAAAGCATTCTGGTGACCAGTGGTGTGATCCCTGGTGCCGGTAAAACATTGATAATTAGGATGGTGCCCCGTGAAAGTAGAATCTGTTAAGCCTGAGGCTTCTGTTCCGGAAGAAACCCAACAGCCATGCTGGACATTTTTGAGCAATCATGCACTGGTCATGATGTGTCTGGTGGACGACCCCACAGTCCGGATGCGTGATGTGGCCGTTCAGGTCGGTATTACGGAACGTGCTGTCCAGCGAATTCTGACGGAACTCGAGGAAGGCAAATACCTTCAGCGCCATCGTGAAGGCCGTCGTAATTTTTATATTGTCGACCTGACTCAGTCGATGAGACATCCGATGACGCACAACAGTCGCGTCGCCGACCTGCTCAGACTTCGCCTTCGAAGCAATGATTCTCCTGTCACAGGTGGCCCGATTCAAGAGATGGGCCGCCAGTCGCGCCTCAGTCAGGCAGCCAATGGAACGAGTTACGGCCGTCGCCGCGGCCCTGTGCCTCGCCAGATCACTCCCATCGAACCATCTTCAGAAACGAACGGTTCAACCCTCAACGGTACTGAACATAACGGCGTGGCTCATAACGGTGCTGCTCATAATGGGAAGAAAACCGTCACTGCCCAAGTCAAGAAAGCGGTTAAGCCAGTCGTTCGCGGGCGAAGCCCGAAGGCGGTTTTGACCGCTTAAAATTCTGTCGTTCATGCATTTCCTGCTGGACGACATCAGGCTTTCGCGTCACAATCAAGTCTGAAAGTCATTTCCACGCGATCAAACTTCTTCTTCTTTTGAACAAGACGAGATTCGATCGTGTGGATTGGCCCAGATTTTTGAGCGCGCTTGCGTCTGCGCGTCAAAACCAACCATCGTTCGACGCCGGACCATCGGAAAAAGTGAGCTCCATGTCAGGTTCCTTGACCCGAAGAATGAGCCTTTTACTGAGAGCTGGTCATCGAATCCTTGGCTTGGAAACGGATGACGAACCAAGCGCCTTGGCGGAAGTCAGGGCCTTGGCCGACGACCTTCAACAGCCACTCTGGGAATGGTCGTGTACAGAAGGTCTTGTGCGGACTCGTCCTGCGCCTCGACCTGGTCAGGCACCACCAACAATTCCGGCAAATTCCGCTACCAAGGCGCTGGGTCACGTTTATCAAGCCCAAGAGCCTGTTCTGTATGTCTTTAAGGATCTCGGCCCACATGCGAACGATCCGATTGTGATCCGTCAGCTCCGTGATTTGGCCGATCCAGGAACCGCTCGCAACGCCGGACTGATTCTCGTCGATTCGCAGCCGCTTCCTGACGAAGTTCGTAAACTTCTGATAAGCCTTGAGTTACCAAGGCCTAAACCGGAGGATTTGGAACGGATCGTCAAGGCGTCGTTTCAGCGGGTGAAAATCGAGATTGAATCCCAGCCCAACGCTCCCAAAGTTGAGGCCAAGCTGACCCGAAGGGAAATGGACCAGCTGATCAGTACCCTTCGAGGCCTGAACGCGACCGATGTCTCGAGGATCATCACCACCACCGTTCTTGACGATAACCGACTTTCAGCAGAAGACTTACCACGTATCGTCGAAGCCAAGCGGGCCTTGCTCGGCTCCAGTGGTTGCCTGGAAACCATCGAAACCGAATTGAACGAAGTGGAATTGGCGGGTTTGGGCCGATTGAGGGAATGGCTGGAGGCTCGCCGATTGGCCTATTCCCCAAAAGCTCGTGCCTTTGGACTCGAATATCCACGCGGAATTCTCCTACTCGGGATTCAGGGGTGTGGCAAAAGCCTGTGCGCAAAACTGGTCGCCCGCCAGTGGAACATGCCTCTTCTAAGACTTGACCCCAGCGCACTTTACCAGAAATATGTAGGAGCAACCGAAGGCCGGCTCCGCCAAGCTTTACAGCAGGCCCAGGCCATGGCCCCAGTCGTTCTTTGGATTGATGAAATCGAAAAAGCGTTCGCTTCCGCCGCAGCCACATCCGCCGACGGAGGCCTCTCTCAGCGCATGTTTGGAACCCTCCTGGCCTGGATGCAGGAGCACCGACATCCGATCTTTCTCGTCGCCACCTCCAACGACATCTCGGCCCTACCTCCCGAACTGATGCGAAAAGGCCGATTCGATGAGATCTTTTTCGTCGACCTGCCAGGCGACAAAGCCCGCCATTCCATCCTCTCAGCCCACCTGACCAAACGTCAGCGTGACCCATCGCAGTTTGACCTTACTGCTCTCACACAAGCGACTTCAGGATTCTCCGGCGCCGAAATTGAACAGGCCGTGATCGCCGGCCTTTACGATGCTTTTGCAGCCTCTGTGGAGTTGCAGACATCGCATATCCTGCAATCTGCCGAGCGAACCCAGCCTCTCTCAGTTGTCATGCGTGAAAAAATCGTGAGCCTTCGAGCCTGGGCGGCCAATCGTTGTGTGCCTGCGGAATGAGTCGAATCAAAGGCTGAATCGGAGATTCTTAAAGCTTCAAGGCTTGAAAAGCGTTCCGGATATCAGCATGATGATCATGTGAAAGTGTCCTGAAATTCTCAATTGATGTGCCAGTTTCAAGCCTGATTAAGCCGACAAGTCCATGCTCACAATCATCAGTCCGAACAACCTTGTGCCTCAATTCAAATGGAATCAGCGATTGATTTCATTGATACTTTGCATTTTAATTGTACTCGTCTCTATATCAAAGTCTTTATATGCCCAGAACAACACGCCCGAGATTGCAATAAGTAAAATGAAGATGGCCGATGGCCTCAAAGTGACCATAGTCTCTTCAGAACCTCTTGTCAGACAACCAGTTGCCATCGACTTTGATGATCGTGGCCGGCTTTGGGTCATTCAATACCTCCAGTATCCAAATCCTGCCGGTTTAAATCGCATTAAAGTCGACCGATTTAGTCGAACCCAATACGACCGGATTCCCGAACCTCCACCACGTGGTCCAAAGGGAGCTGACAGGCTTACGATTTTAGAAGATAAAAACGGCGATGGACGTGCCGATGCATCGCACGACTTTATCTCAGGTTTAAACTTATCCACAGGCTTTGCATTTGGTGATCAGGGTGTTTACGTACTTCAGGCACCTTATTTATTGCATTATAAAGACTCTAATCAAGACGATATCCCCGACTCAGATCCAAAAGTCCTACTGACAGGCTTCGGGATGGACGATGCCCACAGTCTGGCCAACTCCCTGACCTGGGGGAACGACGGTTGGCTCTACGGCCTTCAAGGCTCAACCGTGACCGCAAAGATTCGAGGGATTGAATTTCAGCAAGGTATCTGGAGGTACCATCCGCCCACCGATCGGTTCGAGCTTTATGCCGAGGGTGGTGGAAATATGTGGGGCCTTGATCTGGATCGTTCCGGCAACCTTTTTGCAAGCACCAATTTTGGTCCTCATATTGCATTGGATGTTGTGCAGGACGCCTATTACTGGAAGCAGTTCGGAAAACACGGGCCACTACATAACCCGTTTGCTTATGGTCATTTCGATCATATGACTCACGAGAATCCCAAGGGCGGCCATGTGACAGCTGGTGGGATTTTTTATGAAGCGGATCAGTGGCCATTAAAATACAGAGGGAAATATATTGGGGCCAATGTGCTATCGCACTGGGTCTCTGCATTTGATTTAATTCCAGAGGGGTCAACATTCAAGACAAAACAAACGGATTTGATTTTAAACAGCAATGATCAATGGTTTGCTCCAAATGATCTGGCTCTAGGAGTTGATGGGAATATTTATGTCGCCGACTGGCACGATGAAAGGATGGCGCATCCGGACCCTGATGCTGACTGGGACCGTACCAACGGACGGATTTATATGATCAAATCAGCCACCGATCAAAGGCCTGGAATGGGCTTGATTGGTGATATTTCAAAACTCGGTACTGTCCAACTGATCGATGGATTATCAAGTCAGAATATTGCAATTGTTCGTCGATCACGACGTATTTTGAAAGAGCGTCATGATAAAGAGTCGATCACATTATTAAAATCGGCCTGGGATCATCCCAATATATCTGAACAATTGAGGCGCGAAATATTATGGACACTGATATCGCAGCAATCTCAGGAGATTAGAGCCAGCATCGTGACAGATGATTTGCTGAAGAATTGTTTAAATGATAGAGACGCAGTGATTCGCCGATCGGCGATCCAGTTCATAGGTGACCGAAATACAACTGTTTCCTCAGATCTTGAGACTGCTCTAATTAAGTCGATCGAAAAAGAAACAGATTTAAGAATCTTGGGACAATATGCTGCAACTACTGCCCGAATAGGATCTATAGTGATTTGGGAGTCGGTTGTCAGACGCTCATCGAGCATATCAAATGATCCACAACTTGCATTACGACTCTGGTGGTCATCGGAAAAAATCGCTCGATCAAACCTAAAACAAATGGCAGGATCTTTGGAACGACTGGATCATGAGAATGTACCAGTCATTGATCAGACCATTCTGCCACGTTTTATTCAAATGCTGGCCAATCAGGGTGGCGAATTTGCAGGTGATTGGCTGGCAAAGATGTTAAAATCATCTAAACCATTACAAGATCGACGGTTGGCGATCATTCTTGAATCGCTACGTGGAGCATCTCCAAAAATCTCAGGAAAAATGTGGTCGGATTATATGACAGAAGTGTATGGCGCTGAACCAGAAAATATCATTATCTGGGAAATTGCAGCAAGAATGGGACGATCAAAACCGCGTGAAGATGCTTCGAAGATTATGGTTCAAGGGCAATCCTCGATCCCAGAAAAAACGTTGGAAGCGTATTTGCTAACGGCTGCCGATTTAAAATGGGAAAACTGGTCATCACAATGTTTATCGTTATTAAAATCACCCTCCTTGATCACAAGAAATGCCGCATGGCAGGCGATGGGTCGATTGATGGGGGACCGAGAAATCGATGTTATGATAAAAGAATATACAAAATCGTCAAATACTATGAAAGCTCAGATTCGCGATTTATTGCTTTCTCGGCCTGATGCCTGCCAGAAGATTCTTGAGGCAGTAGAAATCAGCAGGATTCCGAAAGCAGATTTCGAATTGAATCAGGTCGGCAGAATTGAATCTCTTGGTTCGTCTGCTTTAAAAGAGAAAGCGATCAGGATTTGGGGGCGGGTACAGGTTGCAACTCCGGAAGAACGGTTGGCTGAAGTCCGACGATTAAATAACGATCTAAGGGCTGCTGAGGGTGATATTACAAAAGGGCGTGTTTTATTCACCAATAATTGTGCCCGCTGCCACAAGCTGAATGGCGAAGGAAATACAATCGGACCGGAACTCACGGGTGCCAACAGAACCGATCGGCAATGGCTATTGACAAGCCTGGTGGATCCATCAGGAGTTGTTCGCAAGGAATACCAGACCCAGATTCTGGAGTTGAAAGATGGTCGGGTGCTGGACGTTTTGATCATATCTCAGACTGGGGGCCTTTTAAAGGTAATTGATTCTCAGGGCAACGAGTCACAGGTGGTTGCCAGCGAAGTTGCAGACCGGCGCGATTCACTCACATCACTCATGCCTGATGGACTTTACAAACTTTTCAAACCACAAGAACTGCGAGATTTATTCGCATATCTTCAGAAAGTCGAAGGATCAAAATGAGGTCTCGGAAATTCATAGAAACAAAGGACAATCAGATGTCAAGCACATTCCAACGACGTAAATTTCTGGCAGCTGGTGCAGCAGCGCTTTACTCAGGTTTTAAAAAGACTGAGGCTGCCGATCCATCATCATATGTGAATGAGTTAAAGCCAGTTCGGGTGGCCCGACCAATTTTAAGCGATTTTCCACATTATGTTGAGCCAATCAAGTGTGAGACCAGGTTTGAATCGCCCATATTGATTAACGACCCCGACGGTGAGTTGCATGTTCGTGCATGGAGATGGAGTTATAATGCTCGAGGAATCATTGAAATACCAAACCGGTTGAATGCGAACCAAACGGCTGTGATCGTAGTTCATCCCTGGGGGATTGATGACGGTCAGGGATGGCGTACGCCTCAGCCATCTGGAGTTGCATTTCAATGTACTCCTCAAAAAAACCGTCTGGTGCTTCAACATGCCCGCGATGTGATTAATCCGCTTTTGAAACGACTTCGTGGTAAAGCACGTCTGGTTGCTTATAGTCTTCCAGGCAAGGAAGATCCGATTCGCGATAAAGTATATCGATCATGGAATTCCCAACCGACTGCAGCGATGCGAAAAGAGGGGTTGCAGGAATTGCATAGAAAGCTTGAGGCCTTTGAATATAAAGGCGAACCGCTCCCAACAGAGATCAAGATTGATCCTGATCATCCGATTCAATCCTATTTCAAAGCATTTCCTGGGCTTGATGCCTCATCGAAATATGATCATGAAGGGTTCTGGGAATTACCTGTACCCGTGATGTCGTCGATTGACGTGGCTTTGAATGATCTGGTGATTTACGATGGTGATGGATACGGAAAACTTCGCGACCATTTAAAGCAGATGGGAATCCGCCACATTCTGCTTGCTGGATACAACACAGATATGTGTGTTTGCAAAACGACAGCTGGCTACGAAAATTTGCAGCAGGATTTCAATGTATTTCTGGTAGGTGATGCAACGATTGCAACCTTTCCTGGACAGGATTCGCCACGCCATGCCACAAATGCTTCCGTAAGCTTTGCAGCCCTGAATTTAATGATCACACAGAGTTCGTGGATTGAAATGAAACGAAAATGAAAAAAAAGAACCAGATCACACGTCGGCAGATGATCGGATGCTCAGGCAGTCTTGCACTCGGAACATTCATGGCTGGCAAAGGTTATGGCCAGGATAAGAGTGGTAAGGCGAAGATTGTGATCTCTCTGGATTTAGAGATGAGTCGTGAATTCCCGACCCGCGACCAGATGCACTGGGATTATGAGAAAGGCAATCTGGACGAACCAACGAAACGATATGCTGTTGAGGCAGCAAGACTTGTGAAGAATAGTGGTGGACTGGTCCACTTTTTCGCACTTGGGCGGACGATGGAGCAGCCTGATGTTTCGTGGTTGAAGGGGATTATGGACGATGGTCATGTGGTTGGCAACCACTCATATGATCATATCTATTTGCTTGCAAAGACGGTTGAAGAATTACAATTCCGGTTCAAGAGGGCGCCGTGGTTGCTGGAGGGTCGTTCTGTGGCCCAAGAAATTGAGCGTAACATTGTGATCGCCGAGAAGGCGTTTAAAAGTCGTTTGGACTTGCAGAGGCCGGATGGGTTTCGCACGCCGGGTGGTTTTCAGACAGGTCTTCATGGGCGTGAGGACTTGCAGCAAATGCTTTTGAAGATGGGTTATACGTATGTGAGCAGCGTTTATCCCGCACATGCAAACACGAAGCCTGGTACTCGGCCTGATGAAACCGTATTTCAGTCGATTGTGGAGTCGCAGGCGAAAGCGCAGCCTTTCAAATATCCGACAGGTCTTATTGAAATTCCGATGAGTCCGATCAGTGATATTGGCGCTTTTCGGAATGGTCGATGGCCGTTGGAGGATTTTATGGAAGCGGTTCGGCGGGGCCTGGAAACTGTGATTGAAATGGGCGGGGTTTACGACTTTCTGGCTCATCCATCGTGTTTGGTGGTGAGCGATCCGGAAATGAAGACTTTAAAGATGATTTTGAAAATCGTCGAGCAGAATAAAGCGAAGGCATCGATTGTAACGCTTGGAAAAATTGCGAATTCCATGAGCTAAGGGCTGACTTTCATCGATCTAACGCCTACAGTATTACTGGTGCAGAAATCCATTCGGTATCTGCTCGAATTGGCTCCGAACAAGAATGGGCGTTTGATGAATCCCGATGGCCAGAAGCAAATACAATCGGAACGTGCAAGGCTGATGGCCCGCGCTGGTTTGGCAGCAGCATTTACGCTTGCAGGGTTGATTTATGTCGCATTGGAGGGATTTTTTTATAAGTTGCCGATTCATCCATCGAAGCAACCGAGGGTGATATGGCTGATCGTTTTTGGTCCAATTGCCTGCATTGTATTAAAGAAGATGGAGCGAATTCGACCATACGACCCGGAGTTGGCAGATTTGGCGAAATGGATTTTAGCGTTTTCCGATAAACTCAAGCAACTTGTGATTTCTCGATTTACAACAATATCCGTTTTTCTATTAACAGGTCTCATCGGGTTTTGCGTGGTGTGGATCCCTCAGTTTTTGATTCAGCCTCTATGGACGGATCACGAGCATGTCCTGGTGATGGCGAGGCTTTGGGATTTAGGCGAATTCCCGTGGACAGCGATGCGGACATATCAGTTTCCAGGCGAAATGGAAATTGCATGGTTATCTGCAAAATTATTTGGATGGGGGTATCCACCGGGTTATTTCCTGATGGACATGATGATCATGGGAACCTTGTGTATCACTCTGATCTATTGGTCAGCACGTCAGTTAGGCCATTGGCGGTATGGAGTTCTGGCAGTGATTGGATTGATTTCATACGAATCTACATTGCCATTCACAGAAGTGGCTCAGCGTGATGCACACGCGACAGAGCTTGCGATGCTGGCATTTTGCTTACCTGGGGTACT
Source organism: Candidatus Kuenenia stuttgartensis (assembly GCA_945874095.1). Taxonomy (GTDB): domain Bacteria; phylum Planctomycetota; class Planctomycetia; order Isosphaerales; family Isosphaeraceae; genus QWQI01. The sequence continues at coordinate 1,993 of CAMCFM010000042.1, read as the reverse complement.
TCAAAAGAGACGATTGGGCGATATATTTTCAGGGATTGCATTTGCGCTTGCAATGGCGATCAGGCCTCATGTGATTCTGTTTGTACCGATGATAATCACAGGTATCTGGTGGGCGGAATCGACGGAATCGGAAAGGCTTCAGAGAGATACAGGATATTTCAGGAATATCTTGAAACGGGTCTTGATTTTGTCCGCTTCGGCATTGATTGCAGGGCTGATTTTTTTCGAGCCTGTGCTTGGTCAATGGCGAACGCCCGAGTTTCTTGCCGCATTGCAATTTCCATTGCAGCAGGACAGCGCATATAATCGCGGGATATTTGTCGAGTGGGTCGACGCAGTGAAGACATATTATGTAATCCCTCGCCATTTCTGGTACATCATTTTTTGTATCTGGATGGTTGTCGGATCACGAAATAAGATATGGAAACAACGTGGGCTTGTTTTGCTGTTAATTGCTCTGACTGGAGGGCTTTACCGGATGGTGCATCCAGTGGATCATGGATATTTAAAACAGCCATTAATGATATTGGAGTGTATCGGGCTGGCGGTATTACCTGCATGGTTGATGATAGAGATGAAGCATTTTCAGGGTCTGACATGGTTTGCAGTGACTGGGCTGATGCTTTATACAGGACAGGTCGAGTCAACGATTTATGCAGAATTGAGTTATACTCCGATTGCATATGAAGCATTATTGAATGGGACGTATCCACCATATTCACCGCCGGGATGTCGTGCCGGCTACCCAAACAATGGGAACTACTACCATTATCACTGGCCGGACTGGATTCAGGCAGATGCATGGTTGCGGGTGGAATCGACACGCGAGACCAGAATCTTGAATCTACTGAGTTATCAGCCATTTCCGTCATTTCTTGGGACGGTGGACAGGCTCCCGATTGGGCGTTTGGAGTCGCTTATATTAATGAACTGGTTTACGAAATACGACTTTGATTCCGAGATCTCGAAAGACCTTGAGAATGCCGATGTAGGGAGTCTGGTGGTATGGGACTCGATCAGGACGAATCCGATGAATATTCCGCAGCTCAGAAAATCAAATGAGACGATTCGCCGGCTCTACGAAAAGCGGATGGATTTTGGGGAGATTGAATTCTGGGAGAAGTTGTCGCCTTATTGATAGCTGCGCAGAATAACTAGGAGAGAGTGGATTCCCAGCGGCCATCCTACAAAAAGAGCGAGCGTGGGAGAGAGAACTCTTAAAACCGGATGTTATATTGGCCTGATGGTTAAAACGATGGAATCCAGTCGTTTTTGGAATTAAACTGTTTGATTATTTAGAAATACTCGCGAAATAGCTTGCTTCTCCACGACCATTCTGATAATTTTCAATGAGTGATTAGATATCGGAAATATTGATCACGGATGTTTGAAATCCTTAAGGATTTGGTTCAAGGCTGGTTTCAAATCCAGACTGGGTTTGACGAAGTCGCTAGAGCCGATCTTGTTTTGGAATCAGGTATTCTGCGTCTTGGAATAATCACAAAAAAAGGAAGGTCGGAGAGATGGGTCAACTGTATCTACAGCGTTTCGAGTACCGGGGTGCCATTGACAAATCATTGTTCGACCGAACCTGGAGCATCGCCAACGAGGCCATGGCCAAGACCGGTAACTGGGGGAATGTTGAGAAGGGCGTCAAGCACGTTCATGCATATGGAACGGGCTGGGGCGGCTACGCTTTGCTTGACGTGGAAGATCCTGCGGCTTTTGACGCGTACCAGATTTATCATGCGAATAATTACGGGCAAATGTGTCATGTCACATTTGAGCCTCTGGCCGACCTTGATGCCGCAATGGCCCCAATGATCGCTGAGCACAAAGCCAAGTCATAGCTGATTCGCTTCCAAATTCGCTGAGTCCTTAGGAACTGGTCGTGAATCACTTCCAGTTTTTGAGGATGGTTTTGGATTGCAGGCCAACAGTCAGTGATTTTAATTCCCAGACCGAAAGCTATTAGACCACATATCTTTTAAGC
>CAMCFM010000041.1 GCA_945874095.1 Candidatus Kuenenia stuttgartensis | reverse complement strand
CCCAACCCTGGTGCCGGCGTGGACACAATTCGGCTTCAAAGTGGTGCCTGGCTAATGATTTACAACGATCTTACCGATGGTCGCTGGAGTCTGGCCCTGAGCCTTTCAGATGATGAGGGGAAGACCTGGCCGATCACTCGTCATGTGGTCCGGAACCCGGAAAAGAAGGGTTCATACCATTATCCGAGCCTGCTTCAGTCGAAGGACGGACGCATTCACGTCCTTTACACGGATGGGGGGATCCCTGAAGGCAGCACGATGACCCATGCGGCGACGACAGAGGCCTGGGTTCGTGGCGGTCATGCGACCCCCAAGCCGCCTGCGAGCCCGCTCAGCGATGTTGCGAAGTTGCTGGGTGCGACTCCCAGCAAATAAGGCATGAGCGGAATGATCCTGGCTTATGAAATGTCGATGGAAAGGGGCCTGATTTTGACAGGTCTCTTGCTAATTCCACTGGATTACGGCAAAATTTGAGACATGTTGCAAGGCGTAGCGGTGAGTCCTGGAGTAATCGTTGGGAGGGTGTTCAAGATCGAGTCGATCTTGCACACAGGGGACTCCGTACCCCTTGCTGCGCCTGAGCTGATCGTTCCCGAGCAGAACCGTTTTGACCAGGCTTTGGTCAGAGCCGGTATCGAACTCGAAAGTATGATTCAGAAGGTGGAATCGCAGATCGGCACGGAAGAGGCCGACATTTTTCGATCTCACCTCGGAATGGTCCGCGACCCAAGCCTTCGCCAGAAAGTTCATGCGCAGGTTCAGGCCCATCAGATCACGGCCCTCTCTGCGCTTCAGTCGGTGATGAAGCAATATGTCAGTAAATTTGAGAATTTCGAGCAGCAGGATTATTTCCGCGAACGGCTTGCAGACTTGCGCGACGTTTTTGGAAGAATTGCAGCCGATCTAGTGGTTTCAGAGCAAGTGGACGGAGCATCGCGGATCCCTGATTTCGGGACAGATCCGATCGTGATTGTAGCTCACGAGATTCTTCCGAGTCAGTCGATGAGTCTGGGCGAGCAGGCGATTGCAGGAATCGTGACAGAAATCGGAGGCGGCACCAGTCACGCTTCGATCCTTTCCAGAAGTCGCGGAATTCCTGCTGTCACAGGCATTTCGAACATCACTCATGAAGTGGCCAACGGCGATTTGATTATCGTCGATGGCCGCGATGGCCATGTCCTGCTCAGGCCCGACCCGGAAACGACTGCAGCTTATCGCAAGCTCCAGCGAGAGTTTATCCACATCAAGGATAAGCTCGTTGAAAATCGCGATGATCCTGCGGTTTCTGCCGACGGGACGCCGGTTGAACTTCTGGCAAATATCAACAGCGTGGCCGATGCCAAAGCCGCCTCCCTGATGGGCGCGACAGGTGTCGGACTTTTAAGAACGGAATACCTGTTCCTAACCCACCAGGATGTACCCGACGAGGAAGAGCAGTATCGCTATTACCGTCAGATTGTTGAGGCGATGAACGGCCTTCCCGTCACGATTCGTACGCTTGACGTCGGTGGTGACAAGTCGGTGCCATACCTCGGCCGTCGTGTGGAAGCCAATCCGTTTATGGGCTGGCGTTCCATCAGGCTCGCATTTGAACATCCAAAGCTTTACGAGACCCAGATTCGAGCCATTTTAAGAGCAGGCGCTCATGGCCGTGTCTCTATGCTCTTCCCGATGGTCACTACTCTGGAAGAACTTAGATTCGTAAACCGGATGGTGGATTCGTGTCGGAAATCGCTCACCAGTGAAGGACTTGAATACGGTCAGGACGTTCGAACCGGAGTCATGATCGAAGTGCCCGCCGCAGCCATCTGCATCGACGCCCTATTGCGGGAAACTCAGTTTATCTCCATTGGCTCAAACGACTTGATCCAATATCTGATGGCCGCTGATCGCGACAATTCCAAGGTCTCGCACCTTTGCGAACCGCTCTCGCCAGCCGTGATCCGAGTGCTTGGGATGATTCTTGACGCCTGTAAAAAGTCGGGCCTGCCAGTCACCCTTTGCGGTGAAATGGCTGCTCAGCCTCGATCGTTCCTGATCCTCTTTGGTCTCGGTCTCCGCAAGTTCAGCATGAGTCCAGCCTTTGTGCCGGCCATCAAATCACTGCTCTCAAGCGTGACCACAGCTCAGGCTGAGCGGTATGCCCACCACGTGGTTCAGCTTAAAACCAGCGAAGAAATCAAACACTATCTCTCGGAACGGCTCAAGGAAATCTCCGCCGACATGCATTTATTTGATAGCAGCTCGTGACGTTTGAATCACAATCTCCTTTGATTCTCAGAAAGAGTATTCCATGAAATGTCATTTTTGCGACCATGCACCAACACATGCCTGTTTAATGTGTGGAGTTTTTTACTGTGAGGATCATGGCGAGCATGTAGAGCCATTTTCAAGAAAGCAATCCGCATTGGCAAATAGCCTTTGCCAGAAGTGTACCGAGAGATACAAAAACAGTCAAAAAGGTGTGCCCAGAGTATTCTTGATTTTAGGGGCTGGCCTATTGATGGCTGGAATCGGCTTCTCCATCTCAACCCGTCTATTCATGCCAGGCGGAATACTTGTATTTCAAGGGGTTGCTTTCATTGCGATTGCGGCCTTTTTGCATTTCAGAACATCAAAGCATGCAGATCATATTTGATCAGAAATAGAGACGGTTTCGGAGATTTCCAGTAGAAATTAACGAGGTTACCGTCTCCAATCTAGCCACGGTTCGCTTATAAACCGCTATTTAATCTACGGCTTAAGCTTGACTTCGATCTTGGCTGAGGTTACGGACTCCGGATCTGGTCGCTGTTTCAAGCTTTCCCAGATATTTTCAAGGGTCCGCATAGGCTGCATTTCAGCAACGGTTTTCCCTTTGAATTTTACTCGAACAGGCTGATCCAGATCGGCTTGCTTATCGTTCAGAACGATTTGAAACTGGTCAATTCCATCGGCTTTTTCCACTTCGAATTCCTGGCCATTCCGGCTCACAACCAGTTCCTGCCCGGCCCTGGCTTGCTTGGGATCTACGGCAAGCCAATAAAACCGGCGATGAATCACATCATCCTGACGCCAGGCGACCCGATCCGGATTTATATTACGTGAGAACTTTTGCATCCAGGGTATTGCAATTTTATCCTCACCATCCATCCAGTGCCCTTTGCCTTCATAAATTTTCACAAAATGCGTATAACCTTTCGGATCATTCTTTTGCATTTCATCGAGTTTAATCGACCAGTCACGAGCGATTTTGTTACGATTATAAGCGGCATCATTGCCACCCATCTGTAATGCAAACGGAAGATTTCGCAGACCCAGTGGCTGCGTTTCGTTGGGGTGCCCCGCCATCATTCCAGCGGCTGCCAATTGGTCGGCCATGCGTGGAGCCAGCTGATAGACGCCATCACCTCCAGCAGAATATCCCATGATATAAACCCGGTTTGGATCAACACCTTCAACGATAATCATGTCCTCGATCAGTCGGGTGTACATCTCGTCGATATGGCCCTGATGCCAAAGATCCCAGGTGTCGGTTGGTGCGCGAGGGACCAGATAAATCCCCTCTTCAAGCTTGTACAATCGTTTCTGATTCTCCCATTGGCGATCGTTCACCGCCTTGGGGGCACCGCCTCCACCATGCATGGATATCCATAAACTGTGGCCATTTTTCGGCTTCTCGCCAAACTTTTTATAGGTGAACGGCATCGCCTTATCGCCTATTTCCAACTTGCCTGATTTTAATTCCGCCTCGCGCTCTGGCTTCACCTTTTCAGAGTGCTTCGACCAGATGAGTTTCGCAGCTTTCTCTGCATCCACTTTGGTCAAGGGAGTTTTTAATACAGATTCCAGTTCTGTGACGGAGCTTGACGCTTCCAGAACCGATTGCAATTTCGTGACGACTGCCGCTGAGGATTTTGTCGTCTCTTCTGACTGAATGGCTGAAGGGACGACCGCAAGTATCATGAATACCGACTGGAAGATCGCTTTATTTAATCGCATGAACAGGCCCTTTGAAATCGATGGTTGATGGATGATCGAAGCGAGTTTGAACACCGTTAAATCAAGGCAGTTTCAAGTCTGCTGGCCCCATGTCAGGCATGGCCAGTTCACCTTGTTTCTGAGTCACTTTCTGCTTGTCCATCAGTACCCATTTATACGTTTTACCGCCAGCCAGATCGAGCTTTAAGCTATTTTTAAGCTGAACCTGAGCGACAATCCGACCATCCAGCCTGATTTCCAATAACTGGCCTACTGACTCCACACCTGAACTAATTTTCAGGGTACGACGGGTCGTATACCAGCGTGTCACATCCTCACTTGGAACCGATTTCAATTCGCGATTCCAGATCAGAGGAAAACTCACGCCGGTTTTACGATAACTTGTGGCATAAATCCGGTTCATCGGGTTCGATTCGTTGGCCTTCGATGCATTATCGAGAAACCAGGTTTCATCAAGCCGGCTCGGCTCACAGGCTCCGACAAACCTCCATTGATCAGTGAATACTTCCACCCAACTGTGATTCCCGCGAACGGTCGTCCAGCTTGGTGTTCCAACAAATCGGGCGGGAATACCGACTGCGCGGCAGGCGTCGATTAATAGAATTGATAACCCGGTACAGCTTGCAAAACCGGCCTCTGTCGATTCATACGGGCTTTGATCTGGCTTGGGACGTTTGGTGGCGTGATATTTTACATTTAGTGTTTTAAACACTTCGATGTTTAATTTCTGGACGGCTTCGTCGGCCGATTTCAATTCGCGAACCATTGGCAGAAACCGATTCATGAAGTCTGATCGCCAGTCGTCGCGTCTTTCATTGACTGAAGCGTATGGCAAGACTTGTTCAAAAAACAGTTCAAGAGGCACGGATTTGGCCCAGGGGCTGGCATATCGGGCATCGTAAGCCAACTGAACGTTTTTCAGAACAAATTCTGATGACAGTGTTTTCAGGTCAGATTCCGGCATGTTTGCCACGAGAAATGAAACGGCTGCACGATGATCCTGAGGGGCTTTCTGAACTGCGGTGGTCCAGACATCGGCTTTATCACCAGCTAATTTCAATTGATCCGCAAATGCCATCCGATAGGCTTCAGGAACGAGTTCCAGGCTCTTGTTTTCTGCTGCATTGATCGTCGAAGACGAATGAAGGCTGACGGCAATCAGCCAACAGATTTTTAAATACGCTTTGAGTTTAAAGTGATGATTCAGCATGAGATCCCACCTGTTGGCTATGGCTTTTCTAAAACCTTTGGAACGCACTGACTCCAAACATATCAAACTTGCATCATAAAAGCCAGATGCCCCAACGGCTAAATCGGTCACTTGATTGGATCTTCTCGCCACTATGCGAAATCTGAGAAACTCGAATAAAAAAAGCCCGAAATACATTCAGGCTGTAAGAAACCATATTTTGGATCGCATGACAATTATTTAGGTGAACTAGAATCGCGGGTCCCGCTGGCTCTGACGATCCGTCCATCGAGTCGGCCGACCTCTTGCCAGACGTGTTCCGCGAGCCGTTCCACGCGGCCCTTCACGTCATTCAGGTCACCACTTTTCAGAGCTGCCAGTTCAGCCTCGAGAATATTCGAGAATCGCCTCAATTCTTCGCGATTTTTTCGAACTCCTTCGAGTCGCAAAGTTTCAAATTTCTGGTCGGCGATTTGCCGGCTCTGTGCAAGATCGCCGTCGATTTTCACCACTTCCTGACGAATCAGGTTCAAAGAAGCAATTTGATTACGGGCAATCGCGGAGTCTCGATCCTGTCTTAATGCAATCAGTTCCAGCTTTTCCTGGCTGACTTTCGAATCGGCTGTCAAAATCTCAAGTTTTTTCGCAGTTTCATCGGCCTTCACAGCCATCGAACGGCGGATTGCCTCACCTTGATTGAGGAGTTCCTTCTGAATTTCCGTGGTCTTTGTCAGCTCGACAAGTCGTATTTGAGCTTGAGCCAACTGAGTTTCCAACGTTTTTAATTGAGATTCCGTCATTTTGACGGCCTGCTGCACCTGGAATTGCTGATCTCGGGGGCCCATTCCTGGAGTCATCCACGCAATCCAGGCCCCGGTTCCGCCCATGATCAATGAGGCTGCCAGAGTTTTCAGAGTCTTAAAATATTTATTACGTTTCTGATGACGATAAGCGGCCTGAGTATCTTCAAATAAAAATCGGCCAGCAGGATCGTCAATATCCATTCCAATTAGGGGGTCCATGCGATCCGTAAACATATTGGAGAGCCGGCCTTTATGGTCGGTTCTTCGATCCATATCGATCACTTCTGCCACAAACGGTTTTCCACCAAATTCTTTTTCTTGTGACATCGACTGAACCCTTCCATGGGACTTGTGACGACATTCGATTCAAAGATCTGACCGTCGCGTCACTTCCGACTTCCTGCTATTAGTCATCGACCATCGAGAGTGATCGACCTCATGTCGATCTTGACCAGCCTCTCCGACAACCTCTGACCACGACCGATTCTGACGGTTATGACGACTTTATGTCATTCCAGATGTCATCATCATACCTGTCAATCTTATCGGATACAAGACAATAGATTCGCGACTTTTTGATCTGAAACTAAGCTGGTCAGAGGATCTCCATCCAGCCTTTTTGAGACTCAATGGCCGCGTTTCTGTGGATTTGGGGCAGATTGTGGATTTTGAAGATGGGCAGGAGCGACCGGTTTAGAGGCAGCGGTGGGGTTTTCCGTGACAGGGGGCATGGCTGGGCCACCGATTGGAGCAGGTGCAGGTCGACTGGTCTTGACCTTCATTTCCCTGGTTCCAAACCGCGAGATGATGTAAGTGCCGCTGCGTGGAGAAACTTCGATGTCGATCAAAGCCTTGTTGTCGGCATCTTCGAGCAAGGCGTTGAATGTTCGGTAGCCGTGATACGACTCGTCGAACGACGGCTTCTTACGCTTCATCGTATCTTTAATGAGCGACGCATAAAGCACGTCATGATTTTCACGTGTCAGGGCGTTACAGGCGTCAATGAGCAGGCTGAAGGCTTCGCGCTTTCGTTCTGGCAAATCGGCCTGAATGGTGGCGGTCATTTTCTGTTCGTTTTCTTCAATCCGCTCAAGATCTTCATAATAAATAAATTCGTCACAATTATCTCTCAGAAGCTCGCTGGTAGAGCCTTTCATCCCCATACCGATGACGTGCCGGCCATTTTCTTTCAATTTGCTGACCAGTGGCGAAAAATCACTATCGCCGGAGACGATCACGAAGGTGTCGATGTGGGGTTTGGACCAGGCCAGGTCCATGGCATCGACCACAAGCCGAATATCGGCCGAGTTTTTGCCGGTCTGACTTCTGCGGGGAATTTCGATCAGTTCGATAGCAGATTCATGAAATGTGGCGGTATAGGCTTGATACCGATTCCAGTCGGCATAAGCTTTTTTGACAATCAGCTTGCCTTTTTCGAGCAGCCGTTCGAGGACTTTCTGGATCTCGAACCGGGTTTTCTTCTGGTTCGAATAACCTTGGGCGAGGTTTTCCAAGTCGATAAAAACCGCAAGGTTGTGTTCGCGACCGGACGATTTTCCAGGCGTGACATTCATGAAGATATTCCCGGGCCATTCGTGATCAAGCCTGTCAATCTCTTGACCCTGACGAATGTTACATGGATTTGAAAAGCGGCATTTACAGCTTTTCGTTGTTTGTGCAGAGAGCTGGAACTCGGTTCGATGTCCGCATTCATGGTACGTTGGGTTAGGATTCAATGCAAGTGCCGAAGCCACGAAAAAAACGATCCGTGTTGGACAATCGCACCTGCATTCGATAAATTGGTGAGACTGGCATCTATCTACATCAAAATACCAGTCGAGTCCCTTGATCGAAAACCAAATTGAAATCAATGACTCGCTCAGCCATTTCAGAATTGAAATGCTGCAATTTAATCCCCTTGGAGTCGCTCGATCATGAATCTGCTGACCACCCTGAATGGCTCGATGATGGAAGGCTTTTTCCCTGCTGGATGGGATCTGGCAAAGATTGACGCCTGCTGCTCGCACCCTGCTAACGCCATTCACGAACGAAGGCCCTGGTGGAACAAAGATTTTGAGCTGGTGGAATGTAAAACCATCGAAGATTTTGACGTGAAGATGGGGCACGAGATTGCAAATACAATTCGAGTGGCTCGTGCTGAAAGTCGTCAGCTATCGATGATTCTGCCGGTCGGCCCGATGGGGATGTATCGTTGGGCGGTTTATTTTTTGAAAGAATGGAACGTGAAATGCGATCACATTCATGGATTCAACATGGATGAATGGTCAGACGCTGATGGAAACACGCTGCCGGCAAGCCATCCTGGAGCATTCCAGAACGCGATGGAGCAAGCGTTTTATGGCCCTCTGGGCGATCTGACGGTGCCTGAAAAGCAGCGCCATTTTGCAACAAAAAACAGCCTTCCGCACTATGGCGAAAAGATTGGTGAATTGCGAGCCAATGGGGCCCAGCATGTGGTGATATTCGGGATTGGCCGGGTTTGCCATATTGCATTTTGGGAGCCTCATTTTGCGGCTGAATTTGAGAGCGTGGAAGCGTGGAAGGCACAGACTCACCGGATTGGAGCACGCCTGCACCCTTTGACGATCGAACAAAATGCTCTGACGAGTTTCAAGAGCCGCACAACGCTCGTTCCTGCCTATGCCAATACCATCGGGCCGGCATTGTTTGTCGGAGCCGACAAGATTATCGGAGGAGCGGAAGGGCAGTTTGGGCGAGGGATGCAGTGGCAGGGAATGAGTTTGTGGATGACCCTCAGGTATGGCCCTGACATCTGGATTCCGTCCACATTCATGCCCACCCAGGCAGGGCGACTGTTTTTCACCAGTGAGCTGGCTGGTCCTCTTGAGCCTGAAATGAATTGAAAGTCGACTCTTTTTTTTTGGGATGATCCATCAGAGGACTTGCCAGTGAATGGTGAGTCCTTTGATCATTTTTTTATGGCAAGTTCGTATTTGACTCACATCAGAGATTCCAGTTCGATTCCGAGTCATTACCAAATGTTCTGAAGAATCGATCTTTTGCGAATTCTAGAACTTGATATAGTTTGGAGACTGGGTGGCTCTCATCCCCCAACTGGAACGGATTCAAGGAGATACGCATGACAAATGGAAATCAGAAGTTCGACCAGAAAAATCGGAATGGTCGCTGGATAAAGTTTGGTCCAAGAGTTTATATTCCGTGCGTATTCATGGCTGGTTTAGCCATTGCCAGTGCGACAGGCTTGACTTCGTGGATTATCTTTGGCGTTTATGGAGTGGCCAGTCTACTGACTTTAGGCGCCTATTTTATCGACAAAGCGGCCGCCAAAGCTGGCAGATGGCGTACTCCTGAGAAGTCTCTGCATATGCTCAGCCTTATAGGTGGATGGCCAGGCGCGATGGTCGCACAACAGTTGTTTCGGCATAAGTCGAGCAAGGCTTCGTTTCAAGTGGTATTCTGGATTACCGTGGTTTTGAATAGTATGGTTTTAATTTGGACTTTCACATACGATCCTGAAACCATCGGAAAACTGATAAAATCGGCTATCGGAGTCTGAATACCCAAAAATCACTCGCCGACTAATGCAACCAAGGCCATCAAAAGAATTCCAAAGACCAGTGCAAGCGAAAGTTTGACGCGGTCGTGGCTGTGGAAATGCAATTCCGGCAGGAGGTCGCTGAGCGAGACGCAGAGAAATGTGCCTGCTGAGAAGGCCAGAGCGGCCCCGGTCATGGTCTGGATTGACTCCTGAGGGAGCATGGAGAGCCGTGATTGACCAAGCTGGAACAGGATGGCACCAAGCGGAATCATCAGGGCAAAGATCAGGTTGACCAGGTGGGCGAGCGCTGATCCTGTCCCACCACGCTTCATCAGACTTGTGATCGTGAGTGCATCGGCGGGTTTATGAAGTAAGGTGGCCAGAAAAACGCCACTTGAAACTGTCCAGGCTGCACTTGCAGAAGCGGCTTCGGCCGATGCCAGGGCTAGACCACCAAGCAGGGAGTGCAAAGCAAGGCCGACTGTGGCTGCCTTCCAGTGAAATCTGGCGTTTTGGCCTTGAGGTTCTGCATGATGATGGTGCGTATGGTCGTGATTGCAACTCGCGGTTGGAGCTTCAGGTTCTTCAAATTCATGGTGGTGGAAGCTGAAAAAGCGTTCGATCATGAATAAAGTGACCAGGCCAGGCAAGGACCAGGCGATGACACCCGGGCCGCCGATTTCAGCCGCTTCGGGAAGCATGTGCAGAAGTGCCGATCCGAGCATCACTCCAGCAGAGAAACTCAGATAGACTTGCATCCGAATGTGAGTCACGACTCGGACGAGTGGCACAAGGCCACCTCCAACGCTGGCAATCACAATCATCAGACAGTATGCGACGAGTCGGCTGGACATGTAAAAACGAGTGTTCTCAAGGTGAGTTACGAAATTCAGCCGCTCATCAGGCCAGAATGCTCCACCCATTTTCACGGGTGTGCCGGCCTTGGAGCGGCTCATGAAATTTCTATCTGAATCGATCAGTTTCGCGTGAAGTCAGGCTTCGATGCGAGTATCAGGCGTCGCGCTTTGGGCCTGACTGGCCAGGGGCGAGCTTGCGATACTTGGTCTTAGGCACGTTGTACACGCCTTTATCGGCAGACCACTTGCCATCTTCCTGAAGCAGGGCAAGACGTTCGGGGCGACGCAACACATTGCGAACGCGAGACATACCGCCACCGATTTTGAGGCTCTTATCAATTGACATGATCAGGTATCTACATTTCCAGAGAAGCGTCGGGAGTGCCCGATGCGTGGATTCCAATCTCTCCGATTTAGGTATATTCTCGTTTCAACAAGTGATTTGTCAAGCGAAAATACCGGCAATTCTCGAAGATAGCCTGAATTGGACATCAAAACAGGCTCTATCAACCATTCTAAACAATCAGGGCAGCCACACGATTTGTGGTTCGTGTGGCTGCCTGAAATTCGAGTCAACCGTTCGTCACTTGGCCGAATTGATGGCGGCCTGAGCGGCTGCCAAACGTGCCACAGGAACGCGGAATGGTGAGCAGGAGACGTAATCCAGGCCAATGGCGTGGCAGAAGACTACGGAATCTGGATCTCCACCGTGTTCGCCGCAGATCCCGAGCTTGATGTTCGGGCGGGTGCTACGGCCCTTGGTGATGGCGATTTCCATCAACTGGCCGACACCCGTCTGATCGATCGAAGCAAATGGATTGCTCTTCACGATTTCTGACTCTTGGTAGGCTGGCAGGAATGATCCGCTATCGTCGCGGCTCATGCCCATCGTGGTCTGAGTCAGGTCGTTCGTGCCGAAGCTGAAGAACTCAGCCGATTCAGCAATCTCGTTGGCCGTCAAAGCTCCACGAGGCACTTCGATCATCGTGCCGACCTGATAGGAGAGCTTCACGCCCTTCTCGGCTTCTACCAGTTTGGCTGTTTCGTGAACGATGGCCACTTGCAGGTCGAGTTCTTTCTTGAATCCGACCAGCGGAATCATGATCTCAGGCTTGCAGGGGATGTTCTCAGCGATGCACTGGGCAGCGGCCTCAAAGACGGCACGGGCTTGCATGCGGGTGATTTCAGGGAACCGGATGCCCAGACGGCAACCACGGAAACCGAGCATTGGGTTGAATTCATGGAGCTCGTGCACACGGGCCATGATCCGCTCAACCGGTACGCCGATCTTGCGGGAGAGGTCCATTTGCTGTTCCTTGCTGTGTGGCAGGAACTCGTGCAGAGGAGGATCCAGGAAGCGAATGGTGGCTGGAAGGCCGCCAAGGGCTTTGAAGATACCGAAGAAGTCGGCTCTCTGGTAAGGCAGAAGCTTGGAGAGGGCGTCTTCGCGGTTGGCCAGAGTGGTTGAGAGAATCATCTCACGCATGGCATCGATCCGGTCGCCTTCAAAGAACATGTGTTCTGTGCGGCAAAGACCGATTCCGACGGCCCCGAAGGCGATGGCGTTTGAGGTTTGCTCAGGCGTGTCGGCGTTGGTCCGAACGGTCATGCGGGTGGCGTCTGCACACCACTTCATGAGCTGCTGGAAGCTTTCAAATTTCTCGGTCTTCTGAGCTTCCACATCGCCGTACAAGAGGCCGGCGATGATTTCGGAAGGAGCCGTCTGAACCTTACCGGCATAGACTTTACCGGAAGTTCCGTCGATCGACAGGAAGTCGCCTTCCTGATAGACCTGACCGTCCACCTTAACCGTCTTGGTCTCGTAGTTGACTTCGACGCCGGCAGCTCCACAGATGCAGACTTTGCCCATCTGGCGAGCGACCAGAGCGGCGTGCGATGAAACACCACCGCGAGCGGTCAGAATGCCTTCGGCGGCGATCATCCCACGAAGATCTTCAGGGGAAGTTTCGACGCGAACCAGAAGAACCTTTTCGCCACGCTCAGCGGCTAGAACAGCACGTTCTGCGTTCAGGTAAATCTTGCCGGTGGCTGCACCAGGGCCGGCTGGAAGGCCGGTGGCGATGACTTTGGCTTTTTTGACTTCGTTGTGGTCGAAGACAGGTGCGAGAAGCTGTTCGAGCTGGTCAGCAGGGTTCCGGAGAACGGCTGTTTTCCAGTCAATCAGGCCTTCCTTCTGCATGTCCATCGAGAACTTCAAGCCGGCCATGGCCGTACGCTTGCCGTTACGGGTCTGGAGCATGAAGACTTGACGATCCTGAATCGTGAATTCAAAGTCTTGAACGTCTTTGAAGTGGGTTTCAAGAACTTCGCGGATCCTATCAAGTTCGTCGTAAGCCGATTCCATGACGTCTTTTAGCTTGGCGACTGGATCAGGTGTACGAACACCGGCCACCACGTCTTCACCTTGGGCGTTCATCAGGAATTCACCGTAGAATTCCTTGATCCCGTTGGCTGGGTTACGTGTGAATGCCACGCCAGAGCCGGAGGTTTCGCCCGTGTTGCCGAAGACCATGGCTTGAACGTTGACGGCGGTACCCCATTCGGTTGGGATATTGTACTTACGGCGGTAGACCATGGCCCGGTCGTTCATCCAGGAGCCGAAGACGGCGCCGACGGCACCCTTGAGCTGGTCCCATGGATTGGCTGGGAAGTCTTGGCCGGTACGGTCTTTAACAAGCTTTTTGAAGCGTGAGACCAGTTCCTGAAGGTCGCCCACGGTGAGCTTGGTATCTTCGACGTTGTGGTCGTGATAACGCTCTTCTTTAAGATGTTCGATGGTCAGTTCGAACGGGTCGTTATCTTCACCTTCACGTTTTTGGACGCCCATAACGACGTCGCCGTACATCTGAACGAATCGGCGGTAGCAGTCCCAGGCGAATCGCTCGTTGCCGGTGGCATTGACGAGGCTTTGAACCGTGTCGTCATTCAGGCCAAGGTTGAGGATGGTATCCATCATACCGGGCATGGAGTCGCGGGCGCCGGAGCGGACGGCGACCAACAGAGGCATGGCGGTTTTGTCGCCGAATTTGGTGCCCATGATGGCTTCGACCTGGGCGATACCGTCTTCGACTTGAGCCTGAAGGATTTCAGGATATTGACGCCCGTGGTCGTAAAAGTATGTGCAGACTTCGGTTGAGATGGTGAAGCCTGGAGGTACAGGCAGGCCGATTCGTGACATTTCAGCCAGGTTGGCACCCTTGCCGCCCAACAGGGCCTTCATCGAGCCATTGCCGTCGGACTTGCCACCGCCGAATGAGTAGACGTACTTGGAAGAATCGGCCATCGGTTTGAAAAGCTCCGGAATCGTACATTTTCTGAAGGAAAGACCACATGGCCTTGCCCGGTCATTTTTTGTTCGCTGCATCAGTGAATGAGCGGACCTTAGATTGGTGCCCACCACCATTTTCGCCGATTGAGGACTGACTTCGGCGAGCTCATCCGGACCAACGCGCCGGACTTCGCGACAATCGCGGATCATACCAATATCGGCAGAGAACGGCAACGGGTTGATGCGACTCGACAAGCATTCAGAATCAGAGAGAGCCTCCATGATTCAGCCAGATGGCTTTAAATCGTTCGTTTTGTAGACTCCGGCGGCCTTGAAACCGGATCAATTATTCTTGTAATTTTCATGAAATCAGGACGAGAGCCAAAAAACTCCGTGTCAGGGGAGATGGCATAAACGACGTATAAGCAGAACTTATTTTCGTCCTGCTACTAAAAAAAATGCCCTGCCAAAGGGCGGGGCTTGTTTGGGCGATTTGAGTGATCCTGAGGATTCGAACTTACAGGAGCCGTTTGATGGTTTCCAGGAGGTCTTCCTGACGCAATGCGCCTTTAACAATGTGGGCGTCGGCTCCGGCCTTCACCCCTTCAGCGCGTTCCTCGGGGCTGTCCAGAGAGGTCACAAGGACCACTGGCAAGTCCTTTGTTCGGCTATCGTTGCGGATGGTCCTGGTCAGCTCGAAGCCGTCCATTCGGGGCATGTTTACGTCGGTCACGACAAGCCGAATCGGCTCGGTCTGGAGCTTTGTCCAGGCGTCCAGGCCGTCGATTGCCTGTTCTGTTCGATATCCAGCCGCTTCGACGATGGATTTGATCAAGGTTCTGGTCGTGAACGAATCGTCGACGCAAAGGACCAGCGGAGGCTCCTCAGACTTCTGTTCCTTGCGAGCCATATCGGCCACAGCGCCCGTTCGGCCCATGGTGACACCGAAGTTGGCGAGCGAGGAGGATCGGATCAAGTCGGCCACATTCACCACCATCACCACTTCGCCAGTACCGAGGATCGTGGCACCAGCCACTCGGCGAACGCGGTCGAGCGGTGGAAGGAGGCTCTTGACGACCACTTCCTGAGCTCCCAGAACTCCGTCAACCAGAAAGGCATAGCGTTTTTCGGCAGATCCCACGATCAGGGCCTGCACAGGTTCACCAGCCTTGAGCGAGACCTGACCGTCGCCTTGTCCCAGAGCATCCGCCAAGTGGGTCAGAGCAATCGGGCGGCCTTCGAAATCAATCGCGGCCCGGCCTCTGAGCTGGCCGACTTTGGAAGGATCGACCTGCATGATGCGGAGGACGTTTGTCACTGGTAGAGCGAATCGGCGGCGTCCACATTCAACGATCATCACCAGTGTGGTGGCCACGCTCATCGGCAGTGTGAGGGTGAAGGTGGTTCCTTGGCCAATTTCAGATTTGACGTCGATCATGCCGCCAAGGCCTTCGACATTCTCACGAACGACGTCCAGACCAACGCCCCGGCCTGAGAGGTCGGTGACAGTCGCTTTGGTGGAGAAACCGGGCCGGAAGATCAGCCAGAGGGCTTCCTGATCAGACATGGCGGCGGAGACTTCAGGTGACAGAAGTCCTTTTCGGATAGCGGATTCACGCACTTTACGCACATCAATTCCACCACCATCTTCGGAAACTTCGACCTGAAGGTTCGCACCACGCTGGGCGGCAGAAAGACTGACTGTGCCATGGCGAGGCTTGCCTGCTGCGATACGCGTTGCAGGCGATTCCAGGCCATGATCCACAGCGTTCCGCAGGAGGTGTACCAGAGGGGCTTTGACTTGCTCCAGAATGGTACGGTCTACCTCGTT
>CAMCFM010000040.1 GCA_945874095.1 Candidatus Kuenenia stuttgartensis | reverse complement strand
AGAACAGTGTTTTATGTGTCACTCTAAACCCTTGCCTGGATAAAACTCTCACAGTACCAGCCTGGAAGCCGGGCGATAATGTGCGTGGAACAGCGATTCGTGAGGTGGTGGGCGGTAAGGGCAATAATGTTGCAAGGGCCTTGAAAGGGTTGGGCCAATCGGCCAGGCCTGCCACTTTTCTGGGTGGCTCGACTGGCAGTCGGTGCGAACTGCTGCTCAAACGCGACGACGGCATGGAACCGCTCGTCATCGCATCAAGCGCAGAAACTCGCACAATTTTGACCGTCAGAACCGGCGAATCGGCTGATCAATCGGCCTTTTTTGATCCAGATCCTGCCATTTCCGACAATGAAGCTGACTTAATGCTGGAAGCGATTCGCCTGGAAATTCAATCCGGCCACGTTCAGGCTTTGACTCTCTCCGGATCAAGCCCATCAGTCTCCACTCACAGGCTTTACGGTGATCTGATCCGATTGGCTAGAGAATCCGGAATCACTGTTTTATTAGACACTTACGGCATGGCCCTAAAAAGTCTTGACTCGGCAGGGCCCGATCTGATCCAGTTGAATCGCAAGGAAGTGGCGGGAATTCTTGGCCTTCAGAGTGACGAACTTTCCGAACCCCTAATATTTGACTGGCTCAAGGGTTGGGTAGAGAAGGGGACTCGTCTGGCCGTTTTGACACAAGGCCCTGAGGATGTTCTGGCAGTCTCAATCGAAGGATTTTGGAGAGTTGTTCCCCCGAAGATTCAGGCCGTAAACCCGATCGGCAGCGGCGACTGCTTTCTGGCAGGTTTGACATACGCCTCAATGAGGTCAGAATCTGCTCCATCTCAATTAAAATTTGCTGTCGCCTGCGCTGTCGCAAATGCCTGCGTCTGGGATGCCGGAGCCATCTCTATAGAACTGGTGGAGCCATGGATTTCTCAAATTCATGTCCATCAACTGGGCGAATTTTGAGTCGATTCGCGACCACCCGTTTTTAACGATTATGCCGGTCAATCCAATGATTCTTGAATTTGCGAATATCCCAGCTCACGATCAGATGGCCATGCTGGTCCAAAAATGTCGATAACAATTGATAGAATTGGTGGCCTTCGGAGCAAGTCCACAGAGTGGATTGAGAGGTTTGTGTCCATGCGGACTTCACGGACTCGAACTTGTTGTGCCTTCATCATGCTGGGATTTGCCAGCCTGACGTTGCCGTCGATTTTTGCTCAAAATCCACCGTCAAATGATTTACCACCCGTTATTGAAAATCTGGGGCTGGATGATCCACCGGATCTGCCGACTACGTCAAGCGTTCAAGACTCCAAAGTTCCAGCGCAGCCTCTGAGATCGACTCCCGATAGAGCTCCTACCCGGACTGGAAGCGTTCTCGATTCGCTCGATAATCTGCCGCCGGTGGGTGCTTCCGAAAGCCGTCAGGCAGGATCAAACGCGACTGTTTCTGGCGAACCGCTCAAGCCAAGCCTTGGACCTCAGCCTTATGCAATCGCTCCTTCACGAGTGGTTCGGTTTGGTGATGTGAAGTCAGAATCATCGGTTCAGAACCAGTTTAGGGATCGTCGTTCGACAGATCCGAATTCCAAGCCTGGCAACTCTGCGAATGCTCCAAACTTTCGGCCTGACGAGCCCCCAGTAAGTCGTCCTAAAACCTTGATGGAAAGGCTCATGCCTTGGCGTAAACCATCAGCAACTACAGAACCGCCGTTGATTCGCGACAAGGTAGAGACGACGAATGACGACGATTTGATTGATAGGTCTGAATCAGGATCGTCTGGAAAGCCCAGAAATCGTGCTGAGATGGCTGATCGGGTCGATTCTGAAATCCAGAAACGAGTCGATCGAGTGGCCCGTCAGGAAGTCGGAAGCCGAACCAACGAATTGAACGTTGAAGTGGTGAATCGCGAAGTCTACATCAGGGCCAGACCAATGTGGTTCTGGCAGCGTCGTCAAATCAGTGAAGAGCTGCAAAAACTGCCTGGAGTCGATTCAAAACGCCTCCATATCACGGTTTATTGATTTTTTTTAATCGCGGATCGAGCAAGCCAGCATCGATGTTTTCACTTCCCTCATCTTGAGTGGCTTGTGCAGAATGTCGTAACGCTGACGCATCGAATCCGTTAAAGTCGATTCCAGTTTCACCTGCTTAGGGCCCAGTAAAAGCAATCCTCTGGGAGCTTTACGGCCTAGCGACGAGATCCGGTCAAGCTCGAAAAAGACGTCCAGTGATTCGCGACCCTGGCCATCGGCATCGTAAACGATGAAGTCAGGTGATCGCTCTCTGGCCATTTCCAAAGCGATTTCCGACGACTTGACCATCCGGGCCCGCCAGCCGAGCTTGTCGAACGTCTTGCGAAACTCCATCTGAATGCCTTCCTGAGCTTCGACACAAAGAACCATGGCCTGTGCCTTCTGGTTCCCCGAAGTCGTTTGATCTTTAGGAGTTAACAAAACATCTCCGACAACCGTGACTTCCGTAGAGGATGGTCCTCCACCAGAAAGCCATTTATGAAGTTCGGCTGTATCAAACGAATCCTGTGAATCGTTTCTTTTCCCTGAATCCGAGTCATTATCTCGAAAAAACGGTTCTACTCGTTCCATGATTCACAACCTCGTTAAGTCTGGTCTAAGTTCTCTTACCATCTGATTCTCAGGAAATCCAAAAGGATTTCGGATGACAGCCCGCTGGTATCCATAGATAGCTATACGACTCTATTTCAGGAATGGGACTGTCTCCGGCCAAGTTTTTGACCAACCACGTATGACATTCCCAAAGATCCCAGAATCGCAACCGCCGGAACGATGGGAGCTCTCATCCGAATATCCGTCCAATAAACAGAGTGTACAGCAGAAAGTCCGGCGATCGAACTGATTACTGCCAAATTTGGCCATTTCCATGATTTATTTTTTATCGCGCCCAAAATCGCCGCCATCCAGAACGGAATCGTCCATAAAGCACTCACCAAGCGAATCTTACTACTGTATACAACCGCTGAGGGAGCAACCGCCCAAAACCGCAATTGGCGGTCCACGCAAGCGTAAAGAAAGTCGATCGGCCGGGATTGGATGAACTCCCAGGTGATCGACTTCAATCGCCGGTCAGCCTCTGGTTCTGTCAGCCCAACTGTCGCAGGCCCAATGGATTCCATCCACGCTTGCTGGCGAGGACCGTCCTTCCAGACGGATCCCGGTGGGCCGAATAAGACGTCTTCGTAATAAACCGAATTGTTTGCCAGAGCGAACGTATAACCACCATGCGTTGTGGTCCAGACTGGCTCCCCGAAAATCATCCAGTTACGGATCGCCCAGGGACATATCACCACAACAATCGCTATCCCCATCTTCAAACAGTCAGATAGGTTACGCTTGAATTCAGAACGATTGAAAGCCACTAGCCGAGCCAGTATGACAAGCGTGGAACAGGCCAGCAAACTTGGCCTGCATAACCCCGCCAGTCCGAACACGAACCCCGTTGCAATATATCGACTACGAACAGCCCAGAACAGACCAAACGTAACCAGCAATGCAGCCAGAGTTTCTGTCATTGGCAACGAGGCCTGCATGACAAGCACTGGATCAAATGCGACAAGAATTCCTGCCATTGAAACGAAGATTTTTTGAGAAGCTGAATTGGCTTGAGTCGCAGCCAGAAGAGTTCGGGATATGGACATGGCCAGCCAGACTGTGATTGCCCCAAGTATTGACTGTACAAATAGTAGAACCGCCTGAAAGACTGTCTCTGTACCAATCAGGCCGACAATCGGAGCCAGTAGGATTGGATAAAGTGGGGGCCTGTAAGCCGTGTGAAGTCCGTTGTAAACAAAGCCTTCGCCGAGCCATAACGACCGGGCAAATGGAAGATACTGATCAGGGTCGCTGATCGGCTCATCAAGTCTGGCCATGCCCAAACCAAGTCTCGCGATGAATCCCAGCACCGGAATAATAACGAAAAACAGCTGGACCAATCGTTCTGAACTCGTTTTACCTGTTAGGGTTGCATTCATAAATCCTCGTGAGTTCCGAAACTTCTGTGCGATCGGGTTTGCAGCTTTTTCATTTGAGCCGATTCGATCATCTCAAAATATTGTCTCATATGTGCGGATTCCGACCAGTCGACCGATCGGCGTCGATATCCTTGATCCGCCAATTGTTGACGCTGTACCGGGTCGTTGATCATCGTCAGAATGGCTTGTTCAAGCTGTTCAAGAGTATCATAACCTATTCCTCCGCCAGACATTTCACCGGTTTCAGCGATCGCTCCGCCACCCCTGTGTACAATGACAGGCGTTTTGACTGCAAACGCTTCCAGTACGACATAGCCAAAAGTTTCCGGAAATAATGATGGAACCACTACGGCATTCGCATGATGGAACAATTGGATCAGCTCGCGACGCCCACAAAGGCCAACAAACTGGACATTTGGCAACCCAATCGCAAGCTGCCTTAACTCCTGTTCGTAAGGACCTGTGCCTGCGATTTTTAAGTCGATCTGTGGAAGTTTTGCCATGAGCGGGATCAAAGTCTGAAAACCCTTCATGCGTACCAGTCGACCGGCCGCTGCGATGTAAGGCCTTATTGAAGAAACTTTTGGATCATTTTCCACAGCCTCTGACCAATCGTCAGGCAAAAAGTATGGCAAGTGACGTGCAGAGACCTTTAAGTTCAGTGATTCATGACGTTTAAGCGTATCAAGGGAAGGGAAAATCAGATAATCGAGGTTCTGAATCTCGCGGTCAACCAGCCCTGTATATCGCCAATATTGAGGGGGTCTGTGGCCAGCTAGCGAACACCGGACGCAAGCTTTTTCATCACAAGACTTTTCACCGTTTTTCCAAAGTAAATGCATCGGGCATTGCAGCCAGTGTTCATGGGCGGTCATGAGGCGTACGGCATTGCCTCCGAACTCCAGAATTCCTGGCCCACCAATTAGCGAAATATTATGAAAATGCACCACATCTGGCTGAATGTCTGCCAGGATTTGACGAATTTGGGACGATTTCAACAGCGGTCTGCCACTGACCTGAGTGAGGATCGGCGAGGCGATTCCAAATCGACTTTGCAGAGGGTGCAAGACCACACCTTCTGTTGGTTCGTAATGCCGTTCTGGATGATCTCCACGCACTGCCTGAAAGGCGTCGAGGCAATACACAATGTGGACTTCATGGCCACGGCGAGCCAGGGCGCGGGCCAGTCGATCAACGTAAGCAGCATCTCCACCAAAGCTGTGAGCACCAAAAAAGGTGGTAAACATGCAGAATTTCATCGAACCACATCCGGCTCGGTTCGTCGGGAACCCGTGTCAGGGCCAGGACTAAGGCTGATTTGTTCGATACTCGTCCGGCCCCCGACTGATTGTGTACGGTCCCTGGAAATCGGTCTCATTTGCCGTTCATAAACCGAGGGAATTGAGACCAGAAACAGCAAAGCGCCAAGAATCATGAAAGCAGTCATATTTGACTTAAAGCGGCCTATGACTGACCTGTCCAAATCAGTCTTATCTTTTGATGGAGCTGAGGTATACACCAACTGTCCTGTCCAGAGTGCCATCATCAGGGCGACAAAAACCATCGCACAGCTAGTCCCAATCAAACCTCTCCAAAAGTGCATTAAAATCACAACAGGCAGAGCCACAAGCACGCATCTCAGGAGAATTCGCAGACCTTCCCGCTCGCGATGTGTTGCTACCAAAGTGGTAATATGAATGGAACTTACAGCTAATAAAGGAACCCGCCAGATCCCGATAGCCAGCAAAGGCCAGGCTTCGTCAAATTCCATCGAAAACAGAAGATCAATCAGATATCGGCTAGCCAGACTCACAAACAGGGTGCAGGGTACAATCGCCGAAAGGGCCAGTCTGACAATCCGAGCAATGCTTGCCGAGCGATTCCCGTCAGCCGGCGACCACGACCGAACCAGATGTGGTAGAAGGACTTGCTGAAAGATCAGTCCAAATGTGACGGCGGCTGTCACAAGCCTGTGAGGTGCCCCATAAAGTCCGACCATACTCCAGCTATCCGTGAAGCCGACAATGACCACATCAAGTGATGACAGAATGACTTGCGCCAGCTGGATGCCCAAAACACTTCGCCCTTGTGACAAAACGGAGGCCCCGAATCGACGTCCGTGGCGAAAGCTTGGCCTGGGTATTCCAAACTCTGTGGAGTAGCGTGTCCAGACGAGCATGATTCCGAGAAATTCTGAGCCAAATAATAGCCATGGAACCCATGTGAGCCTGGCTCCATCGCGTACCAGCAACAGGACCCCTGTTGCATACAAAGAGCTTCGGACGACAAGCGAAATCGCTACGATTCCAGGCTTTTCGCGTCCTCGAAACACATTGTCGAGCCCCATTGCCGTGGTCATCAGCAAGGCTCCGTAAGAGCAGAGCATGATGCGGTCGTGAGTGTCACGAAATACGACAAGTGAAACAATCGCCAGAAACACCCATAACATAAATGCCAAAGAGAGTTTAAGCGATAAGAATGCGTTCACCAACTGCGGTTTCGGGCGTTTACGTTTTGCCACTTCCCGGCAAAAGACCAGTTCTACACCATCACGCAGCACGAAAATCAGCCAGAAAACAATGTTGAACGAGAATTCAATCCGGCCATAACCTTCACGGCCAACACGTCGGGCCAGTTCGACCACAACAGCAAGTGAAATCAGGCGACAAATGACTTCGGCGATGCTGAGAATCGCAAATTGGGAAATCAAACTCTTTAATGGACGTGGCTGAACACTGCCATCAGCATGGAAACTCATGCTATGGGAGCCATTCGGGATTTCGGTTGCAACAGCATCAACTGGCACCCGATACCTCCTTGCACGGGCCTGATGATCCACACCTTTTATTCCCATTTTTCAAAAACAGCTCGATGAGCGATTTGAATCGGAGGTGCTGACCACATCTTGGATGAAAAAGACGGAAATGTCCAGATCAGAGCGCCCAGTTTAGCGATACTGGCCCAACTGATTCCATTCGATAGATCACTCGGACCCGCGTCATCTGGCTACAACTTAACTCCACTCGCCATATCCCGATCATAGATCAGGGCTTAGTTGGAGGGTGGAACAATCCCCATTTCTTTCATCAGCATCTTCAGATCTTCCCACGCTTCTTTTTTAAACGATGGACTTCGCAAAAGATAGGCAGGGTGATATGTCACCATAGTGGGGATGTTCCGATAACGGAACCATCGCTGGCGTAAGGACTTCATCGGCAATGCCGACTGGAGCAGGGCCGTGACGGCCGTCTTCCCGAGCAGGCAGATGAACTCTGGCCTGACGATGTCGATCTGGCGATCAAGGTAACCAACACAGTTGGCCATCTCCGGGTTCGTAGGCACCCGATTCTCTGGAGGACGACACTTAAGAACATTAGCAATATAGACTTCCGAACGGGACAATCCCATGCCCTTGGTCAGCATATCGGTCACAAGTTTACCAGCACGCCCGACAAAAGGCTCGCCCTGGAGATCTTCATCCTCGCCTGGGGCTTCCCCAATAAACATCAAACGGGCTGTGGGCGTTCCGGAATCGAACACGGTTTGAGTCCGGGTCGATGCCAGTTCCGGGCATCGTTCACATGCGGCCACCTCTGCGGCCAATAATTTCAGAATCGGAAGGCGATCGTTCTGTGGGGTCACGGGATTCTCAAACGCTTTAAGATATGTGCCGAACATCGACGAAACGGGCGGAGCAGGTGGCCGTACTGGCCGGGCCGATCTGTTCGGTGCAGGGGCAGGCTTGCGCTCCACCACTTCCGGGATCAAATCCGGCTCTAATGGCTTTATCGGAATCCGAACCGACGGTTCAACAGTCGCTACAACTTCTGTCAAAATCGTTTCAGGCTCATGTTCCGCTTCAAACCGAGCCACGGGCTCCACAAAATCCGATGGATCCCAAGTCCCTACCGGCACATCCAGAAGCCCTGCCCGGCGCAGCGATTCCAGATGCGTTTTCAACTGACGCCATGCGTCGATCGGATCGTTCTCCATTTTCAATTCGATCCTGCCAGAAGGTCAGCCATACGATGCCCTAAATTCTTGATCAAGGATTCGGAACTCGCTTTGGTGGAACAGTATCCACCCGAAACGATTCTGCCAGCCACCGTTTCCAAGAGATGACATCATACCCGAAATCCACTCCGCTGAGATCCACCAAAGCTGCAAGCACCGCCGGATTCGGAAACGCCTCTCGGCCTGCCCGCATCACGGGTGTCAGTTGGGTGGTACTCGATTGACCACCTCCACCACCCATCGACAGACTGTTCCCAATCGGATAAATATTCTGCCCATATGCCACAACCCCAGGCCCTACAACAGGAACTGGAACTGAGACATAGCCATCCACACTGCCCATGGAAAGGCTGCCTCCACCGCTACCACCGCCTGCCGAGACACGCTCTGGGACCCATTCCACTCGTTTTGTGAACCGAACTGGGGCCAGTTGATCAATCAGTTCAGGGATGCGATCACGCCATTTCAAGTCGGCAGCTGCCATGGCACCGAGCCCAGCCCGGACCGGATTCTTGGACGTAACAGCCAGTTTAACGTGGATCAGAAATCGTTCGTAACCGGTTTTATCCTGACGACTTCCAATCAGCTTGACCAAGCCTCTCCGCACATCCGGATCAGGCTCGACCATCAGCCGTTCTGCGAGTGCGACCCAGGCCAAATCGTTATCCTGATTGGCCAACGCCCGGTCCAGCAACAATCGAATCGGCGCCGTTTCCTGACCCAAAACCTCAAGCATGGGCCCAAGTGCTTCAGGCTCAGGAGTATTGAGAATCATGGATTCGATTTTGTCGACTTCCTCAGCACTGCCTGTTTTGAGTTTTTTAACAGCATTCTGGTAACGCCTGACCCAACCTTCGCGAATCTTCTGCTTCTCGGATTTAGAGAGCGGTTTCGCGCTTTTCCCCTCCGAATCACTTTTCCCAACCGTGATCTTCTTCGGCGAGTTCGACTTCTCTGCCTCCTGAGCGTGTGCAGTTGCCAAAGAAACGACGACACACAAGAGACCCACCAGACGGCTTCGTAAACTCATAAACCATTCTCCCTCAACGCATTCAGGATGACTGAGAAGGCCGGTCGTTTTTTGGGTGTACATTCACCCGATCCAGATATACTCATCATGATCGGATTGCACACGGAGTCAATTGGTGAAACAAAAAAAACGGGGGAATCAATTTCGTCCGAAGGCCTTATCGATCACCGTCTCGGGGTTGGCGATCGAAGTCCGGACGATTTATTGATTCCCACCGATATTCCAGATCATTATAAACCGGAGTTCTTTATACGAATAGACGATTAACCAAAGATTTCTGAACCCACTTCATGAATTACCCTCGCGACTGTCATGCCTTGCAACCTTTTGAATCCAAGGAAATTCCCCACTCGCCAATTGACGCAGCACCACGATCTTCGTACCTATTAAAACAAGTCCACGTCAACGCATCCAGAAACCTCGAAGGAATTCGTCCCGCCATGACATGTCGCCAAATCTTCTCCGCCTGCTTGCTCATCTTCACCTCAATATCCATTTCATATGCCGATCAGCCCGATTCTGGACGGATCAGTTCGCCAATCGGGACCGGTGAGCAAGGCTTTTCAGGAGACGGTGGACTGGCCTCCAAAGCCCTTCTCGACCAACCCTTTGACGTGACATTCGATTCTCAGGGACGCATTCTCTTCTCAGACACGTTCAATCATCGGATTCGCCGATTCGACCCGAAATCAGGCTTGATTGAGACCGTAGCCGGCTCTGGTCTGAAAGGCTTTTCAGGTGATGGAGGACCGGCTCTTAAAGCTGCCCTGAACGAGCCTTACGGAGTGAAGATTGACAAGGATGAAAACCTCTATATTGTCGACAGGATGAACTTTCGGGTGCATCGAGCCAATCTGAAAACAGGCTTGATCGAGACCGTCGCCGGCACTGGCGAACCACGATACAGCGGCGATGGAGGACCTGCCTCGAAAGCTGGTCTGATGGAGCCGAACGGAGTAGCCCTGGGCTCAGGCCCAAACGGCCCCGATTCCAGACTCTATATCGCCGACGTTCGAGGCCATCGGATCCGCATGGTGGAATTGAAATCAGGCATCATCGAAACCTTTGCCGGCACAGGGAAAGCGAAACACGAGGGTGATGGTGGCCTTGCCTCAAAAGCCAGTATTTTTGGGGCTCGGGCTGTTGCCGTAAGCCCGAACGGAGATGTCTTTATTCTGGAGCGTGAAGGGCATAGCCTGAGGGTGGTCGACTCAAAATCTGGCCTCATTCGGACCATTGCAGGCACCGGAGTCAAAGGGGATTCAGGCGATGGCGGCCCTGCGAAAAAAGCGACCTTCAACGGCCCCAAAGAGCTGTGTGTGACACCAGATGGGTCAGCCGTTCTGGTGGTGGATACAGAGAACCATAAAATTCGTCGGGTTGACCTGAAATCGGGCCTGATCACGACCGTTGCAGGCAACGGCCAACGTGGTCCCGGCGGTGATTCTGGGCCTGCAACCGAGGCTCTTCTGGATCGCCCCCATGGCGTGACCATAGACTCTCAAAACCATATCTGGATTGGAGATACGAACAACCATCGAATTCGTAAAGTCGCCGGTCCCGGCCAGTGATGCAAGGATCAAACAGAATCGGTGAATTCCAAAAAACATGGCAAACTGATTCGTAGTTAGTGTAGGATAAAGTTTCAGTTCGAAGTAATGGGTTCTTAACGAACCAATCGGCTTCATGTCAGATCGTGTGAGAATGGCTACGGATCTTTTTTCAGAAATCTGGCCCATCAGACGCATGCCACCAAAACCAGACCAACCCGTGAATCAATTTCAAAAAGCCGTTGAAGTCCTCCAAAAAGGCCGTGAGGTCTTAATGAAGGATTTATCCGAAGAGATTCTCGACAGAGCCGAGGATTTCACAGAGGGCGGCTTTTTGTTCCAGGAATTCCTGGAGAATCAGGGCACGAAGCTCCACTTCCTGTATTTGATGGTCAGTCAGCTCGAACAATCTTCCGAAGCCTTTGAAGAAAACCTGCGAAAAAGTCAGCAGCCAAAATCTTCAGGCCGAAATGGCAAACGCAAGGCTACGGAGATTCAGCCTGAAGCAGAATCCATCCGCATGGAAGATTTCGAAATCGACCAGGATATTCTTGACTTCGAAGAGTCAGAACCTGAACCACGAAGTAAGCCGAAACGTAAACGTCGTCGCAAGGTTCGTACGGAATCGTCTATGCCATCGCCGATGGATGACGAATAATCATCAATATCCAGAGCCTCAAAACCACCCCGACCACTGGGGTGGATGTGCTCCCTCTTTGATCCCTCGCGTCAATTCGTTATCACGCCAGTCCCAAAGCCTCTGATGATCCTTATCCGCATTCGTCGGTGATGAATGCCAACTCGTGGGATATGTCCACACAGCCACTGCCTGAATTCCCGCCGACCAGACCACTGTGGCGACGATTAGAATTTGCACTATATATTTGCGAGTACAATTCATAACTCCCAGCGATGCCCAACTTGCCGCCAGAAGCATCGCCAGAACCGGTGTGATGTCGATCCAGAATCGTGGCCCAAAGCAGTGCCCGCCCCACCAGCAGCTATATTTTGACAGCATGATCAAAGTAGGTAAAAGACTGAGCGTGAGAACTCGTGGTAATTGCAACTCACTCCTCTCCATCTGATTCCATATTTTCCAAAGCCCAATTCCACCAAAAATCACCCACGGGCAATAGATCAGGAGCCCGTGACTTGGGCTGAGTAAAGATCCTGAAATCCCTGTTAGCAATGGAGTTGACCAGCTCCCCTGGACTCCATGTGCCCATCCGTGCATTTTCTCGATTTCACTGTATCCGCCCGTCATGTGATCAAAGAAATACAAGTTCCAGCTGGTCCACGCCAGAGCCACCAGTCCGGCTGTGATCGTAAACCATCGGCGAATCGGCTTGTTTTGCTGGAGCACATATAACCACACCGCTATGGTGATCGGTAAATCGACCGGCCTGCAGACCACAATCATCGCTGTAAAAAATCCTGCAATCGCAGCCCTTAGCACTGAAATCCGTTGTGACTGCAAAATTAAAATCGCAATCATCAGACAAAATATGGCCGGGCCATGCTGCCAAGCTGCCTGAGATCCGACTGACCAGACATCGCTCCCAAATGCAACGGATATTGTGGCCAGTGTCGCAGCCGCTCCTCCAAACAGAGGCTTCAGCCAAGCCCAAATCATTCCCATGGTGATCGCAGCCAGAATGGCTGACGCACATTTGGCCATCCGCCGTGCCATCGGCTGGAAAGTATCGAAATTCTGATCCCAGCCCGGCTGGATTTGATCCCAAATTAAGACTTGTGGAATCACCAGAGGGGCCAGAATCAAGCCGGGCCCAATCGGATATCGTGAAACCACATGCCCGCGACTCAACTCGCAATAGCCTGGCAGTTGTCCATTTGGAGATTCCAGAAACGTTCGAAACCTGTCCAGCCACGGGCCATCACCCCTCGCCATTGCGATCGGTAGAAATGTGGCCGGCACGCAATCTCCAGATCCGATGTGCCGCCGATTCATCACAAAAAATACCAGGCAGAGCAGACTGACAAGCACCGGCATCATCATCGTATGAAGGCTGGTGACTGATCCTGAACTGGTTAGACCCAAATTCTTTGATTCTTCGACATTCTGAATCATTCTTCCAGCCCCTTTTCCCAGCCATCGCAATCCTTTAGGTGGGCTTAACATAAACGAAATCGCCCTGATCGCATAGAGCGATCAGGGCAACAAATTTTAGGCGCATGAAATTCTGATTCAGATCAATAATACAACTGGGCCCTGAGCCAGAGCATGTCCGATGAACTCATCCAGTAAGATGGAGAGGCAGACGGAGTTGCACCTGGAGCAGCCTGAATTGGTTGACCAAACATCGCCCTCTGCCAGCCAAAATAGAATTTAACGTTGCTGTTCCAATACCAGTTCAGACCCAGATCCACCACACTGGTATCATTTGTCCATTTCTGGTCGGAAGCAAATCCAAAAATCGACTTGTCCAGGCTATGTTCAGCCCATCGAAAACCAAGTTCAAATGCACCCAGCCCGTCCTTGCCCTTGGGATTAAACGGATGCAGAGGCTGCACCACACCTCGGCTCGTCACCTGCTCGCCAGTCAAGAAATAACCTGCTTGAAGATACCAGCCATTGCTGGGCACATGCGTCCCTTTCATCAGGCTGGAAGTCTTGGCATATGTTTCGTAACCGCTGTTCCATTCGCCAATTAACGAGAGTGATTTATAGAACCAGGCGGAATGCACTGACCACAGTTTCTGCGAACCAAACGATTGCGTATTGGGATTGAGAATCAGCCATTGTGGCGAGACATTCGGATCACCAGGATACGGCACGTTGGTCCGGAAAACTTCAGGGCGAGCAGTTCCATTATAAACGTTATAGGTTGTCGAACCGCCCACATTCCAATACTTGAAGAGATCACTCCCTGATTTTTCCAAGGGACGCGAATTAAAATAGGCGATAATGTCTTTGGCATTATTGTTGTCGATATTACCATTTCGGACGCCATTAAATACACCCACAGCATAATCTGTTGTTTTATTGAATACCTGCCCCCAGACCATCGCACCCACGTCTCTGTTCGGCCCATAGTTATTAAAAAATATCGATCGTTCCGGATTAATCAGCCCGTTCACAGGCTCGGCATAAAATTCGTATGTGTATGGTGTTTTGAATCGACCAAGTTTCAACTGCAATCGATCGTCATAGTGAATATTAATAAATGCATCGAGCAGGTTGAGATTTGTAAAACCAAAGTTGGTCGCAACAAAATATTCAATAGGCTTGGTCAACCGACCATTAAATATCAGCCACTGACGCGGTATACCAAACGTACTATGCGTCGGGCTCATATTCTGGTTATTGTACTGACGAAGCTCAAATTGCGATAAGTTATGTAACTGCAACTGATATTCGTCATCTTCAGAAGAGATCACAAACCCCGACCCAACCCCGGCATAGCCTTTTTTCAACTTGGGAGTAAACGGCATATCAGGCTTCTTGGCGACCGTGGAAGCTGAAGAGGGTATACTCGATGCTGGCAAGCCTTGAGGTGTCTCGACAATATCATATCCAGGTACAGCATCATCAGGCAGGTTGCCAGCGGGAAGCGATGGGTTCGGAGACGGAGCCTGAGTTCCTCCTGCAACACCTGCTGGCACCAAACCCTCTTCGCCCGGCGGTGGGTCAACCGCTCCCGCTGTGCCCGGAACCTGAGCCCCCACAGAGCTTACCGTCGCCGATGCCCGAGTCGTCATCATCGACTCAATCGCCTTCAATCGCTGCTCCAGAGAAACTTCACGAGCCGTTCGCTGTGCAACCGCCTGTTCCAACTCTCTGATCCGAGCCTCTAATTCAGCCTCTCGGGTGGACGGCTTGATCACCGAGGAACTCGGCTTCCCATTCACCACCGCCGAAGCCAGCTTGGCGATCGGCTGATCCGTTGGTAAAGCTGGCAGTGATGAGACCGCAGGCTGGGCAACAGGTATGCCAGACTGACCCATCGGTGGTAAAATCTGGGCTGTAGCAAGACTTCCAAGACTCAGGCCGAAGCAAGCAATCAAGCCTCTGATTTGCAACAATCCGATAGAACGGCAGTCGCTCTGAAGTGATTTCGGCATCGGCATTCGAGTCATCGACAATGTCCTGCAGTGTGTTCCACCATATGCATTCTTTGTGTCAAAGCCGAATGTCTGCTTTCGTTCACACTGATCGACACAATGGTTGTATCGACACCTCCTGCGACCTGATTGAGAATTTGTAGGGGTTATAACGCCCGGCCCCGATTCGCAACTCGAAACAGACCACTAAAATCCAATACACTGATAGACTTAAGAAAAAGGTGAAAAACCACTCATGAAACGTGCCATTGTCGTTGGTGCCAGTTCAGGCATCGGCAAAGCCACAGCGCTTAAACTCGCCAACTCCGGCTGGGACGTGATTGTCCATGGGTTTCGCAAGTCAGCCGAAACGCATGCCCTTGCCGAGCAGATTCAGTCCCTGGGTCGTAGAAGCCATGCCCTGATCGCCGATCTATCGCAAACCGCTCAAGTGCAGAATCTTGTCGAACAAGCGTGGTCAGTCTGGGATGGCCTGGACACCTGGCTCCACCTCGCCGGAGCCGACATCCTCACCGGCGATGCACGCCATGCCAATTTTGACCAAAAGCTCCAAATGCTTTGGTCGGTTGATGTTCAGTCTACCATTACAGCATGCCGCTCGGTCGGCCAACGGATGACCACCCAAGGCCACGGCTCGATTGTCACCATGGGCTGGGATCAGGCTGAGACGGGAATGGATGGCGATTCCGGAGAGCTTTTCAGCGCCACAAAAGGGGCCGTCATGGCCTTCTCCAAAAGTCTCGCCATGAGCCTTGCCCCCAAAGTCAGAGTCAACAACGTCGCCCCCGGTTGGATCAAAACCGCTTGGGGAGACACCGCCCCCACGGCCTGGCAAGAACGGGTTCTGCGCGAAACGCCTCTGCG
>CAMCFM010000039.1 GCA_945874095.1 Candidatus Kuenenia stuttgartensis | reverse complement strand
CCAATATTATAAGTCATGATTCTTACAACATTTGGACCACCCGGAGGCCGTTTCCCAAACGAATGCGGAATTCCGCCCAGATTCAAGCCCATCAGTGGACCAACCACCAGCACGAACGCGAGTAATTGTTCTAAAAGCAGCCACCTCCGACCCTCAAACCAAGCCCACGGAGTGATCAGCAGTAGCGGAAAGGCAAATGCCAGTCGGGGCCCAAGAATGACAAAAAATCGCAGGGGTTCCAGCGCAACAGGCCTACGAGCCAGGCAAAGTGCAAGCAGTATCGACGTCAGTGTCAGGTGTGTGATGGCGGAGAGAACGAACCGACTCCGATTACGGATTCGTGTTGAGACATCGAGTTCCGGCTTTGACTTCTCTTGGGATAGCATCCTTCACCCGTTTCAAAATCGGAACGAATCACTTCACCGCAAGCATTCGCTCCAAGGCAACACGGGCCCAGTGCGTGGTTTCTGCATCGACAGTAATCCGATTGACGACTCGTCCTTGACGGAGTTCGTCGAGAGTCCATGCAAGATGCGGCATATCGATTCGATACATGGTCGCACACAGGCAAACCATTGGAGAAAGAAAATCGATCTTCTTATCAGGCATTGACTTAGCTACCCGATTTACCATATGGAGCTCGGTCCCCACGGCCCAGTGGCTTCCAGATGGAGCCTCTCGAAGGACCTTCAGAATGCCCTCGGTGGATCCAACCAAATCGGCTTTATCGACCACTTCCATCCTGCATTCGGGATGAACCAGTATTTTAACTTCGGGATCACGTGCCCTGAAGGCGTCGATATGCTCGGGAACAAACATCTGGTGGACTGAGCAATGCCCCTTCCAAAGAATGATTTTTGATTTTTGGATGGCAGATTCGGTATTACCACCAAGTTCTTCGAACGGGTCCCAGACCACCATTTCATCGAGCGGCATTCCCATGGCCTTGGCGGTATTTCGACCAAGGTGCTGGTCAGGGAAAAACAGGACACGACCTTTTTGGGCGTAGGCCCATTCCAGCACAGATCGGGCATTGGAGCTGGTACAGACGATCCCGCCATGGCGACCACAGAAGGCCTTCAGGTCGGCTGTGGAATTCATGTAAGTCACAGGGATGATGTCGCTTGCGCCGACAAGTCGATCGAGATCCTGCCAGGCATTCTGAACGCTTTCACGGTCCGCCATATCGGCCATGGAGCAACCGGCGGAGAGGTCGGGGAGAATGACTTCAACATCTGGATTAGTCAGGATATCGGCCGTTTCGGCCATGAAGTGGACGCCGCAAAAGATGATGTATTGGCAGCCTTTGACGCGTGCGGCTTCCTGAGCAAGTTTGAAGCTATCGCCGGTGAAATCAGCGAACTGAATCACATCGTCAGCCTGATAATGGTGCCCTAAAATGACAAGCTTATCGCCAAGCAAAGCCTTGGATTCTCGAATGAACTGTGCCAGTTCATCGCGTCCCTGTTGCTTGAAAGCAGCGAGTGCAGGAGGCAGGTTCGGGCGTCGGGTGCTGAGAGTCGCGGTCATGGTGGTCGTGTCCATTCTTGAACAAGACGAATTCAGGTCGTCGTTCAATTCGTATTGTACTCTTTCTACACTGAAAAGGCTCGTCTCAAACAGAGCAGAACCCTTTCGTTCTACATTCGCATAATGACCATAACATAAATACCCATCACGATTTAATTCTCAAAACAATCTTCCCTGCCTGTTCGCCACTCTCCATATGTTCATGAGCGGCACCTGCCTCGGAGAGTTCAAAAACGCGGTCAACTTCTGGCCTGAGATTACGCTCCTGATAAAACTTCAGCATCGCTCGGAATTCTGATGTGTTACCCATCGTAGTTCCCAGAAGATTCACTTGTTTCCAGAATAGGCGACGCACTTCCAGATTCTGGCACGCTCCGGTGGTCTGGCCATAGTTCACGACGTATCCGCCTGGCTGGACGAGGTCGATCAGGTCGTCGATGGTTTTACCGCCTGCACTGTCGATCGCCAGGTCAGGACCATCCCCACCGATCATCTCCCGCGCAGTTTTCACCCAATCTTCCTGACGATAATTCACACCGCCTGAGGCACCTGCCCGGCGGGCATTTTCGAGCTTCGTGTCGCTCGAAGAACTCACGTAAACCTTTCCGCCAACTGCAACTGCCATCTGCATCGCCATCTGGGAAACACCACCGCCTATGCCTGTGATGAAGACGGATTGACCAGTTTGGAATCGCCCACGTGTGAACAAGGCTCGATATGCTGTAAGCCCTGCTAGAGGAAGAGCTGCTGCATGTTCGGATGACCAATCGGCTGGACACGGCTCAAGCTGTGCAACATCCACAACAATCTTTTCAGCATAAGTGCCTTGATCTGGCAAACCAAGGATTCGCCAATTTTTGTAGTCGGGGATATCAGGCCGATCACCCCAGGCTAAACTTGGATTGATCCAAAACCTTTGGCCAATGAGATTTGAGTCTACGCCTGAACCAACTTCATCGACAAATCCGACTCCATCGGATCCAAGGATGACCGGCAGTTTGATCCCAGCGTAAAGGCCTCTGCGAATCCAGATGTCACGGTGGTTCAAAGCGGCCGCCTCAAGGACGATTCTGACTTGGCCACGGCCTGGTGCAGGGTCTGCAACGTCTTGATAAACAAGCTGATCCGTACCACCCACACCGCTGAGGACAATCGCTTTCATGAGGCCACCTGATTAGAAAAGAATCGCTACGACAGGCTTGAGAATCAGAGGAGATTTGCCTCAAAGATAACGAAACGGTCCGCTGTCAGCAACTTTTAACATCGACAGTTCATTCAGATCGCGATTTTGAAGCGGTCCAAACAAATTAAAAAAGAAGGAGCGGACGAACCCGCTCACTTCTCGTCGGATAAAGATTTCAAGCCATCTAAGCTCTCAATTCAGCCTGATCTGATTCTGAATGACTGGCAGGTGGTACTGTGTCCTGTTTGTCAATTCTGCTCGTCTTACAGAGATTTCTCTTGGTGCTTCGATACCGATACGGACTTGCCCTCCATCGACTCGAACGATGGTAATCACGACATTTTCACCAATGACGAGTTGCTCAGAAATTCTGCGTGTCAAAACCAACATAATAGCTGCCTCCTGGTTGCAGATGAATGATGTTGCCAGCGACTCCCAATCATTTGGAATCGTTAAAAAACGTTGGTGTTTCAAGCAGATGAAGAAGCTCAACTCTGGCAGAGGTAACCTAAGACATAAAAATGATGGCGCGAACAACTTTTTCAACGATCTGGAAAAGATAAATCCATAAGCGTCATACTGAATTGGCTTGCCCAGCGACCGTCATACAGAGAGAATGAATTGCCCGAGACAAGATTCTTCAAAATATCTTTGCAGGAAGCGGCTTTCATGATGATCAAGCAAACTCAGGTTGTGATTCTAGGGTCAGGCTGTGCAGGGCTGACAGCGGCCATTTACACAGCTCGAGCGAATCTTTCTCCAGTAGTCCTGGAAGGTCGGGAAGCGGGCGGGCAACTGATGTGGACGACCACCGTAGAGAATTTCCCCGGCTTTCCTGAAGGCGTGCTTGGGCCTGACCTGATCGACAATATGCGGAAACAGGCCCAGAAATTTGGCGCTGATACTCGATTTGAGCATGCGGACAGCGTTGACTTCAGCAAGCGTCCGTTCGTGATCAAGACCAGTGAAGCGGAATATCATGCGGATTCCGTGATTATCGCAACCGGAGCCACAGCCCGAACACTTGGTTTACCCGCTGAAATGCACTTCATGGGTTCCGGAGTAAGCACTTGCGCTACCTGCGACGGTGCTTTTTACAAGGACAAAGTGGTGGCGATGGTAGGCGGTGGCGATTCAGCAGCGGAGGAGGCTACGTTTCTAACCCGATTTGCCAAAAAAGTTTATCTGATCCATCGCCGCGACCGGCTGAGAGCTTCTAAGATTATGGCTGACAGGCTTTTAGCGAACCCAAAAGTGATTCCTGTCTGGAATACGGGGGTCGAAGATGTGTTTGGCGAAGAGGAGCCTCATCGTCATGTGAAGGGTGTCCGGATAAAAAATCTCGAAACGGGCGAAGTTTCGGAACTGGCGGTGGATGGGCTGTTTCTGGCGATTGGTCACAAACCCAACACGGAAGTTTTTGGGGATCAATTAAAGAAAACCGAAGGCGGATTTTTACTGACAAGATCCGCCATGGCATGGAGGGGAACAGCCACAGATCCGGGCTGGTCTGAGTCATATTCAAACTATTCCACAGCAACAAGTTTAGAAGGCATTTTCGCTTGCGGAGATGTGGTCGATACGCACTATCGCCAAGCCATTACGGCAGCGGGAACCGGTTGTGCAGCGGCCCTTGATTGCGAGAAGTGGCTGGAGTCGGTTCACAATGATGAACGAATAGCCTGAACTTGCGATAATTGGGCGTCTAACATATAGTAGATTCATCCGACCATGTCGAACGTTCTGCAGACGGAACGATTTCGAGCCAGGTCCTTTCAAATTCGAGCGATAGAGAAATGCCGGAGCCTGAATCCCCTAAAGACCCCAAAAAAATTGCACCCCAGCGCAAGGCATCCAGCGACAGCAACGGCCAATCCGGCGCGTCGCCAACGCAGCCTTGGGTTTGGCTCATGTTGTTTGGGATTGCTGCGGCAGTACTCTGGGCCCTAAGCCCGGCCAACGATGTAAAAGTTGACTACGGCTGGTTTTTAGACCAAGTCCAAGAGAACAACGTCCAGGAATTTTCGAATCAATCCACGAAGGTTTATGGTCGATTGCGGACAAAGAAACCGTACCAACTCAATGGTTCAGCGGTTCGGGAAGTCGATAAATTCTACGTTTATCTGCCAAGTGAAGAACTGATCAAGCCGATTGTTGACAAACTCGTCACTCTCAGCAAGCCACGCGACTCCATGGGAGTTGAGATTGACAGCGAACCACCTCCTGGCACAGGGCTTATGCTCTGGGTTACATTCCTCCTCCCCAGCCTTCTATTTATCGTTTTCATCTACTTGATGATGCGAAGGGCACGCGACCAATTCGATGGCGGGATTCTTGGAAACTTTATCAAGAGCCCTGCAAAGCGTCATGACAAGTCTAAGCAGAGAACGACCTTCGAAGAAGTGGCCGGGCTTGAGAATGCCAAGGCTGAACTCCAGGAGATTGTCGAATTTCTGAAGAGTCCAGAACGATTCCAGCGGCTTGGTGGGCATATTCCCAAGGGCGTTCTACTGATCGGTTCTCCGGGAACAGGCAAAACCCTGTTGGCCAGAGCCGTTGCAGGTGAAGCTGGCGTCCCTTTCTTCTCGATCAGTGGTTCTGAATTCATTCAGATGTTTGTGGGTGTGGGTGCATCGCGTGTTCGCGACATGTTTAAGACGGCCAAGGAAAGCAGTCCTTGCATCCTGTTCATTGACGAAATCGACGCTGTTGGGCGTGTTCGTGGTGCCGGGATGGGTGGTGGACATGATGAACGCGAACAGACTCTGAATCAGATTTTGACTGAGATGGACGGTTTCGCTCCAAACGAGAGCGTGATTGTTCTGGCAGCCACCAACAGGCCTGATGTGCTGGACCCTGCCCTGCTCCGTCCAGGCCGATTTGATCGACATGTGACTGTGGATCGTCCGAGCCGTAAGGGCCGCCTGGAGATTCTGAAGGTTCACACTCGTAAGATTCCTTTGGCTGACGATGTTGATCTTGAGACAGTCGCTCGCGGAACGGTGGGCATGTCAGGCGCTGATTTGGCGAATCTTGCCAACGAATCTGCTCTGATTGCGACCAGATCAAACAAAGACAAAGTCACGATGGAAGATTTCGAGCAGGCTCGTGACAAGGTTTTGATGGGCGCCAAGCGTGAAGAAATCATCACCGATCGCGAGAAGGAACTAACGGCTTATCACGAGGCCGGACATGCCCTTGTGGCATGGATGTGTCCTCATGCTGACCCTGTTCACAAGGTAACGATCATTCCGCGGGGCCGGGCCCTGGGTGTGACCCAGTTCATGCCTGCAGAGGAACGGATGCTGGTCAGCCAGAACGAACTTTATGATGACCTAGCGGTGGCTTTTGGTGGTCGTGCGGCCGAGCGTGTTGTGTACAACGACATGTCAGCGGGTGCTGCTGGTGACCTCAAACAAGCCACTCGCATGGCCAAAATGATGGTCACCCAGTGGGGTATGAGCGACCGGGTTGGCCCGATCTTTATTCGTGCCAACGAAGAGAATCCATTCCTTGGGCGCGAAATGTCTGAACCTCGGGATCACTCGGAGCATCTGGCTCAGTTGATCGACGAAGAAGTCTCTCGAATTCTTCGAGAAGCCGATAATCACGCCGTGGAACTGGTCCAGAAATATCGCGATAAGCTCGATGCTCTGGCTCAGGCTTTGCTCGACAGAGAAGAACTTTCTGAAGAAGAAATTCGCGTGATTTTTGGCGACAGGGCCAACGATGTGCATGCTCCTCTGAAACTGCGAGCCAAAGCTCTTGTCGAAAAGTCGCCTGAGGTGAATGTGGGCGGTGACCCGACGATCAGTGAAGCCGAGGCCTCCGGGCTTTCCATATCACCTTCCAGTGAAGGTCTTTGAGAACAGAAAACCGCTCGATCAAAAGGTGTTCCCTGATTCTTCAGGGCAACACCTTTTCGCTTTTTACCATCTCCTCATTCTGAACCGAGGCATTCGCCCATGCCGACTCTCCAAGATAAACCAAAGTTTCCTCAAGTCATTTGTGCAGGTGTGGTTGTGGCTGACCACCTCTGCCCGCCCCTGCCCCATATGCCTGCCGCTGGTGAATTGATCGCTGTCGATCGACTCGTTCTGGCCATTGGTGGATGTGCTGCAAATGCTGCGATGAATCTATCCAAGCTGGGGGTCAGGACCCGGGTTGTCTGTAAGGTCGGCCCGGATATGTTCGGTCGATTCGTTTCGGATATTCTTGAAGCGGAAGGACTGGATAAGGCAGGACTTCGAATTGATCCTGAGAACGATACCAGCCAGACCCTGATTATCAATATCGAGGGTCAGGACCGTCGTTTTATCCATACCTTTGGGGCCAATAAATCGCTCTCTGTGGCTGACCTGAAAGCTGCAATCGACGTACAGAATCCGCCAGCGGTCTTCTATCTTGGCGGATATCTGATCCTTCCAGGACTTGATGCTCACGAACTGGCCGATTTTCTGGCCTGGCTGGGAACTCTGGGAGTGCATCGTGTGATCGACGTGGCTACTCCCGGGCCAGCCGATTATCTGCCCAGAATCAAGCCAATTCTGCCGCATGTGGATGCGTTCATGCCGAACGAAGATGAAGCCGCACTGATTCTCGGACCCGGCACACCAGCCGAACACGCCTCCACGTTTCATTCCATGGGTGCCAAACGTGTTGTGATTACGAGAGGTGGCAGAGGGGCTGTTGCGATTGGCGACGATATCGCTGTCGAAATCGGAACCTATGCCGTGAACTTTGTGGATGGAAGCGGCGGTGGAGATGCTTTTGATGCTGGGTATATCACTGGAATTGTGGCCGGTGAAACGGTGACGCAATGCATCACTCGGGCAACCGCCCAAGGTGCCAGTTGTGTGCGTGGAATAGGCACGACGGCCACCATTTTCAACAAGACTGAATCTGATGCATTTATCGCTGCCAACCAGCTCTCCGTGAAGCCATTGAGCCGCTGATTCGTCAGGGTTCCCCCTAGCCGGTGGAACATAATGAAATTGATATGCTCCATGTGCTAGATTCTGGAGCAACTCAGACAATTCCCCCCTGCATCTCAGATTCAAAGGACAAAAAACATGCCCGCCATTGGTGACAAAGCGCCCACGATCACAGCCTTGGATCAATCAGGTCAAACTGTCAACTTGAGTGATTTTCTTGGTAAAACCGTGGTACTCTATTTCTATCCAAAAGACGACACGCCGGGCTGTACCAAAGAAGCCTGTGGCTTTCGCGACGATTACGCGGCTTTCACCAAAAAAGGCGTGGTGATTTTGGGTGTGAGCCCTGACGACAGTGCAAAGCACAAGAAGTTTGTCGACAAATACGAACTTCCGTTCACCTTATTGGCTGACCCTGAAAAAACGATCTGCCAGGCTTATGAAGTCTGGAAAGAGAAGAGCATGTATGGCCGGACCTCGATGGGCGTGGTACGTTCTACATTTGTGATCGCCCCCGATGGCACGATTGCAAAGATCTTCTCCAACGTAAAGGTCGACGGCCACGTCGCCAAAGTGCTTGAATCTGTCTAATTGGATGGGTTTCAATAGAGATCTGTGGAGAGGTATTTCAATCCACTGTCGCAGATCACAAATGCAATCGTTTTGCCTTTCTGGGTGGTTCGTAATAACTCCACTGCGGCTGCAAGATGTGCCCCGGTGGAGAATCCACCCAGAATTCCTTCGCATCTGGCCAAAAGTCGGGCCGATTCGATGGCTTGCTCATCCGTAACCGTGATAAATCCATCCGCCAGAGACCGATCAAACAAAGGCAGTTTGTCGCCCGTTCTGGCATATCCTGCACCTTGGATTTTATGGCCTTCCGGCTTATTTTCAGTCACTTGTTCAAAATGCATCAACACAGAAGCGGCACGAGGCTCCACCACATAGCATTTGATGTCTGGTTTGCGTGATTTTAAATATCGGGAAACCCCGGTAAATGTTCCGGCCGTTCCAATACAATCGACAAACAGATCAATCTCGCCTGACGACTGTTCCCACATTTCAGGCCCGGTGGTTCGTTCATGGGCCAGAACGTTGGCCGCGTTTGAGAATTGTCCAGCACGAAATGCATTTCTTTCAATCGTAATGCGATCTGCCTCAGCTTCGACCAATTTCAGGTCATCGCCAGTGACCTGTCCTGATATGGACTCAGACAATTGATCGATCAACACCACTTCCGCGCCCAAAGCACGCATATGAGCGGCCCTTTCAGGCGTATTTCCGGACGACATCACCGCCACAAATGGATGTCCAAGTGCCGCGCACACCAGTGCAAGCCCTGTCCCCGTGTTCCCACTGGTCATTTCCACCACGGTTTGACCGGGTTGCAGTTGGCCAAGCCTGACGGCTTCCAGGATCATCCATAATGCCACTCTGTCTTTTTTGGAAAGTCCAGGATTACTCAAGTCGCATTTGACCAGCAATCGGCCTTCGAGTTGCAACTCGGCTTTCAGGCGATGCAATTCGAGCATCGGCGTATTGCCGATCAGGTCGAGTACGGAGTGAGCCAACACAGGTGAATCATGCCGTTTTGGATGTTGCATTTCAAATCTCAGGTGATGGAATGTCGTCCGTCTCTTCGAGAAATTGGCCAAGGCAGATCACATATCCATCAGGGTCGGTGATTTCAAATTCGGACATTCCATATAACATACACTCAAGCCGTCTGGAAACGACATTTTTAGCCGCGAGAAAAGTATAAAGCTCACGAAATGGAGTCTCTTCAAGCCGGATGTAAAGATCCCACTTGTATTTTTGAGGATGATTTTCAATTCCCAAAGCTGTCTCACGCACCATGATTTCATGGCGGCCTTTGCGGAGTATTGCAAATTGAAACGGCGGTAGCTCTGGAAACGGATCGGCCTCAAAGCCAAGCATCTCATGATACCAGTTGATCGTGTCCATCACGCTTTTCACCTTCAGCACAGGCACGATCAGTGAAACGCCCATTTTATAAGATTCTCGACTTGTTTTTTGGAGTGATTGAACCTGAAAAAAGCAGGCTGCCCCAGAGTGCCGCCTGCTTTTGATGAAATCGGAATCATTACATCTGAGAGATGCAATCAGCCCAGAGAGATTGTCACGGTCTTCTCTTCAAGATAGCTGTCCAGTCCCTTGGCTCCAAGCTCGCGGCCGATCCCGGAACGCTTGAAACCGCCGAACGGTGCGGCGGCATCAAATACGTCGTAGCAGTTGACCCAAACGGTGCCAGCCCTGACTTCGTCGGCCACGCGGTGTGCCTTTGAAATGTCGCGGGTCCAGACAGCGGCGGCCAGTCCATATTCTGTGGCGTTGGCACGACGAATGACTTCATCGATATCCTTGAACTTGAGAACACTCAGGACTGGCCCAAAGATTTCGTCGGTTGCCACGGCCATGGTGTCTTCGACGTCGGCAAAAATTGTCGGCTTAATGAAATAGCCTTTGTCGCCGAACCGCTCTCCACCGGCTACGCATTTGGCACCCTGATTGCGACCACTGTCGATATAGGACATGATCTTGTCAAACTGGGCCTGATCCACCTGCGGACCTTGTTCCGTCGCGGAATCGAACGGATCGCCAAGCCTGCGGGCTTTCGCCTTGTCGGCCAGACGGCTGACAAATTCGTCGT
Organism: Candidatus Kuenenia stuttgartensis; assembly: GCA_945874095.1. GTDB lineage: Bacteria > Planctomycetota > Planctomycetia > Isosphaerales > Isosphaeraceae > QWQI01. The sequence continues at coordinate 5,271 of CAMCFM010000039.1, read as the reverse complement.
AAGCCTTCTCTTGAACGAACAGGCGGCTACCAGCGCAGCAGCACTGGCCTTGGTTCAGATAGAGGCCGAGCATGGCACCGTCGATGGCGGCGTCCATATCCGCATCGTCAAAAACGATGTTGGGGCTCTTCCCGCCAAGTTCGAAAGTCAGTCGCTTCAGCGATGGAGCGGCATTAGCCATGATGATTTCGGCGGTTCGGCCTTCACCTGTAAAGGCAATTTTGTCCACGCCCCGGTGCTTGACCAAAGCATCACCAGCGGTTTCACCGAGTCCATTCACGATATTGATGACACCGTCCGGGAAGCCGGCTTCCATCGCCAGTTCGCCCATTTTCAGGGCCGTTAATGGAGTCTGCTCGGCAGGCTTCAACACGATCGTACAACCGGCGGCCAGTGCGGGGGCCCATTTCCAGGCCACCATCAGCATCGGGAAATTCCAGGGGATAATCTGACCGGCCACGCCCACTGGCTCGCGTTTGATGTAGCACAGGTTGTTCCCACGAATCGGCACCACGGAGCCTTGGAGCTTATCTGCCCAGCCGGCGTAATAGCGCAGGCAGTCGATCACCAGAGGGATGTCTCCATTGAGGCTCTCGCTGATCGGCTTGCCGTTGTCGAGGGTCTCCAGAGCGGCCAGCTGCTCAATATCGCGTTCGATGAGGTCGGCCAACTTGTAGATCAGGCGACCGCGATCGCGGGCATCCATCTTACGCCAAGACTTGCTTTCAAAGGCTTTACGAGCGGCAGCCACTGCCATGTCGATATCGTCACGATCACCTTCAGCCACGTGAGCGATCACATCTTCGGTGGCTGGGTTGTAGGTGGCAAAGGTACGTCCGCTCAGGGCGTTCACCCATTTGCCGCCGATCAGGTTTTTGGTCTGAGCTGTTTTGATTGCAGCTTCTGCGCGTTTATCCAAGGTTGCGGTGGCCATAATCGTTGGATTCTCCTGGTTTTGTAACATGCATGGATTTGGAGGGGGAAGGAAAACTCGAAGCCTGTAGCGTCAGATGGACAAGCTTACGAATCATAGAGGCATCGTATCGAGGCCGATGGGCTGAAACAAGTGCGGAATCTCGCTCCAACTCCGATTGAGCAAGATCGAATCAAGCCAACTCAGCTTCATCGTCAAACCCGACCAGGGGGCGGTTCAGGAAAATCGCCAATCCACATGGCCTCTTCGGCTGCGAACGGGTTGCCGGAAATCTTCCGGGCAGGCTGGGGCAAAGCGGCCAGGGCGGCTCTGGCAAGTGCCAGATCATCAGGCGTGGTGACTTTCAGGTTCAGCGGAGAGCCGGGAACGACCACGCATGGCTTGCCGATTTTTTCTAGCAACTGAACATCGTCCGTCACATCCCAGCTCTGTGCAAGCCTCTGGGCGTGTGCCTCGATCAGCCAATCCCGACGAAAGACTTGCGGAGTCTGGGCCTGATAAAGACCGGCTCTTGGGACTGTGCCCTGAACCTGATTCGTGACAGGATCGACCTGCTTGAGTGTGTCCACCACGGGTACGGCGAGTAAGGCGGCTCCGGTCATGGCAGCTTGCTGAAACACGGAATCGACCCACTCTCGTGCCAGGCAGGGGCGGGCAGCATCGTGAACGGCGATGAAGTCACAGGAAGGGTCAGCGATGGCAACGGCTTTTGCGACTGTTTCGAACCGTTCCCGACCACCGTCGATCACCGTCAGGCCCAGAAAGGCGATATTGGCGGCATATCGGCTGAGGAATTTTTCGCGATCCTCAGCAGCGATGGCGATGATGATCTGGCCGACATCATCACGATTCAAGAACGGTTCCACGGCCCTGAGCCAGATTGGGCGGCCATCGAGCTCTTGAAAGATCTTTTTTTCGTGGGTTTTGCCGAACCTGGTCGACTGGCCGGCGGCTGGCAGAATCACAGCGAATCGTGGCATCTCTGAGCATCCCTTCTGCCCATTCCTGTAAAAATGGGTCAACTTTACCAATTCGGCAGGCCAATTCTCTTTACCACAACTGGCCTTCATCGTATTCTGGACTAGTCAGGGTGGCACGTCAATAATGGCTGCGATTAACTTGCAGCGGAGAGATGGAGTTAGACACAATGCCTGATTGCCCGGGTGATGGATGCCTGGCTATGTGGCTGCAATGGGTTCGCGATCAGACTCAAAGCCTGAAGCCTGAGTCAGTTGCGATGCCGCCAAAACCAGTTCAGGCAGGGCTGTTTGGTGGGACATTGTATGACGACACTGCCCCGACCATTCGCGACGCCCAGGAGTTCCGGTCTGCTGTGGAAACTCTTGCTTACTCCGTGTTTCGGCTGGCCAGAAACCGGTTGACACGTGCGGAACGGCCGCGTCTGGAGAATCTGATCGACAACGCCATCTTCAAAATGGTGCGTCATCTGGACCGTGGCGGGCCTGTGCTTGATCCGGCAGATGTGGCCGAGTTTGAACAATTGAGGTCGCAGGTGGCTGAGGACCGGCGTCAGGCGGATCGCCGCAAAGCCTCTGCCCAAGGGATAAAACACAGGCTTGAGCAACTGGAAAAGCTGACTCACGACGAGTTCGAAGAGTTCATTGCAGAAGTCTTCGAGGCCCTGGATTTTCAGGTGGAACGGGTTGGTGGCTCGGGAGACGATGGAGCGGACTTGAAGCTGACCCGTGGGCCAGCCCGGTCGATCGTTCAATGCAAATACTATAAGAAGGGTGTGATCGGGTCGCCCGACTTGCAGAAATTTCTGGGAACGATCCATCAGTCAGGCAGCCAGAAGGGCTATTTCGTCACGACCAGCAGTTTCACCCTATCTGCCGAGAAATTCGCAGCCAATCAGCCAATTGAACTGATTGACGGACCAAGGCTTGGAGAAATGGTGCGAGAACTGGTGGGGCTCGACAAGTCAAGCAAAGATGAGCCGGAATTGCGACTGTTTTGACCTCTATGAATTCAAGCGATGATGGATTCTGGAAACACGGCATAAGAGATGTACTAGGATATTTTCAAGAGTAGCCTTGACCAACCACTGAAACCAGTCTAGCTTTAAATGTAGCGGATCATGCTTTGAAAATGGTTTGCAATACGTCACGGACGACGGAATCAACGAGCCCTATGGAATCCATGCACGAGCCTTTGAAATCTCTGACTTTGCCCCCTGGACTGGATGATGTAACCGGCCTGGTGGAGATCGACATGACTGCGATTGTGCAGCTGATGTCTGATCACGCCCAACAGCAATTCCTTCTGACTCGTGGCCAGGCCGACAAGTTTCGGCGACAACTCTGGAACCGCCTCACGGATGTCTTGAACGATGCCGGTGGCAAGTTCGCTGTTGAAAACAACTAAGAGCAGACTTTCTCAGCTTGAATTCCACTTTACAGGGGGCCAGCAGATGGCACGCATTCTGGTTGGCGTGACTGGCTCTGTGGCGGCCATCAAAACCACGCAGATGATCGAGGCTCTAGGCGGCAAGGGTTATGAACTGCGAATGGTGTTGACCAAGTCAGCAGATTTCTTTCTGCCTGAATGGAATTCCGTACGGCCATCGGATCGAGTCGGCGTGTTTCGCGATTCCGACGAATGGCCTGCCAAAGGCTGGAAACGCGGCGACGATGTCGTGCATATCGAACTTAGACGCTGGGCAGACGCTCTAGTTATCGCCCCTCTGGATGCCCACACGCTCGCCAAATGGGCCAATGGCCTGGCCGACAATTTACTCACAAGCCTTGTAAGGGCCTGGGATTATCAGAAACCACTCATCGTGGCTCCGGCTATGAATACGATGATGTGGGAAAGTCCGATCACACGCAGGCAACTGGCCCAGATCCTTTCGGATCGCCAGAATCATTTCCTGCCCTCTGGCTCGATTCCAACAATCGAAAGCCTTGTAAATTCCTATCAATGCTTTCACGAGCCGATCCGGATCGTTCCACCCGTAGAGAAAACGCTGGCCTGTGGTGATACAGGATCGGGCGGGATGGCTGAAATCGGTTCGATTGTGAACGCCGTGACTTCTCTGGTCATGCCAAATCTCGCGATGGAATGATTCAAAAAAGCCACAGGGCGTCAGGATCAAAATGATCCTGATGCCCCTTGTGATTTTAATTCAATTGTAGCCCCAAATTATTCGCCATTTTTGGGCTTCTCGTCCGATGCTGAAGGATTCTGAACTGGCGTCATTGTCCAGCTTGCATTTGATCCATCCGCATATTGAGCCACAACCGGAACCGGTTTGCCAGTGTCATTGAAATCATCGACTTTGGCCTTGAACACAACGCTGTTCGACTGACCAATCGTCCATTCCACTGTCTTGGCTTTTTCGTCATATCGGCCGTGAACTTCGGTATCGGTGTCGCTCAGCAGGTCGATGTGATTGCCTTTCACGGCTCCGTTATGATCGGTTGCAAGCTGAAGAGCACGAGTGACTTCCGTCTGACCCTTGGGGGTCAGTGTAAATACGCCGATCGGGAGCCATTCGCCGGAATCCGCTTTGGAATTATCCGTGGCCACCTGATTGTTTGCAGATGAAACTGGTGCAACCGCAGCCCCACCACCACCGACCGGAGCCACTCCGCCGACCCCACCAACGCCCGGAGCACCCCACCATGAATTCATGTTGCCAGGGCCTGCCATGGCATAAATGTTTGTATTTCCGTTGTTATATCGCCAGGCATTGGGGTGAGCGCCGTACCAGTCGTTGGAAAATGCGTGATCGCCATAGCGGTCAATGTTTGCATTATCGACACCTCGAACACCATCCGCCCGGCCTGGATTCACACGATTATTGAGATCCCCACGGTTCAGATCATTGCGATTGGGATCGGTCCGGGGAGTTGCATTTCGATTGGTATTCGTTGCGGTTTTCGGGCCGGTGGCACGGATTTGGTCGAGCGAATTCTGGAACCCGGCGTTCGCATCTCCCCTTCCCGCTTGATTCGCGCCTGGTGAAGACTGACCAATTCCGCCTCCAGTCGCTCTCGGGCCACCTGATGAGCCACCCCGCATTCCACCACCAGATCGGCCACCGCCCTGCCCTCCTGCTCCTCGTCCACCGACTCCGCCTGCTTCTCCACCACGGCCGCCACCGGCACCGCCTCGACTACCACCTCTTTGGGCCTGAACATCGAGGCTGAATGATGTCAGTAAGATGACAGCAAGGGCCATCTTCAAGGATCGCTTCTGAATAGATTGCATGATGCTGCTCCTGTGTGTGTGTGTAGCAAACTGTCAGAGATTTATGGAAAATCTGCTGAACTGAACTGAACTGAGCCAATTAGTCGTCGTTTTTATTTGACATT
>CAMCFM010000038.1 GCA_945874095.1 Candidatus Kuenenia stuttgartensis | reverse complement strand
GTTCGACATGCCGCTCAGGATGCCGTTCCTGTGCAATTCGAAATTGACCGGGCACGCCATGAAGTCGATGCCCTCACGCCTGCCATTCGTCAACATATCGAACAAATGGCCCGCGCTGAAGAAGATGTCCGTGGCCTCGAAAACGACATCGCCGATACGACCGCCAACCTGAGCAAGCAAAAAACGTCGCTCCTGGCACTTCGTAAACAAGTCGATGATGGTCAGATCCACAAAGCCAGCGGCAAGGACAACACACGTCAGATTCAGGAATCGCTCCGCAACAGGCTCGATACCTATAACCGCTGCGAACGTATCCTTGACGAGAAAAAAGCCACCTTGGCATCCCGTCAGAAAGTGGTTGAATCCGCCCGTGAACACCTGACCGCCATCGCAACCCAGAAAAAAGCCCTTGAGGCCAAAATTGAAGAAATCGAAGCCCGATTGGCCGCCATCGAAGCCTCAAACGCCAAAAGCCAGTACCACTTCGATGGCTCTGCACTGGCCCGGGCCAAGCAAAGTGTGGCTGATCTGGACCGTCGCTTGAACGTTGTCAGCCGCGTTTCTGAAATGGAAGGCCGCCTGACCGAAGATGGAACCATCGGCCAAGCCCCTGCCCCGCTGAGCGATGTGACCAAAGAAATCGACTCCAAGTTCGACACCAAGGCCACGGAATCCGCTGAAAAAGGTACCGCCAAACTCTGATTCCGTCATGATAAACACGGTCAATATATTATGACCCGATCGTCCACCGCCAATGCCCTTCCAGGCTCTTGCGGTGGACCTTTCGCTTTTTGAGGGATGGAAGATCTGGCTCTGATCGTTGACAATAGAAGTTGTTCAAGAGAGAACGATGGAAAGGGTACCTCCGTCCATGTGGCGACCTTTGATCAACAAATGGAGACGCACCGAATCGCCGGCCCCGGCTGTCGCCAGCCGCATGGTTCCACATGCCGAATGGTCGCAGTGGCTGACGCAAGGCCAGTGGGATCAAGCCGCCGTGTGTCTGGAGCAATGGCGGCAAACACAGAACAAGCCTGAACTTGCGATTTTAATTCCTCGGTGGGAAACAGAGCTGGTGGAAGCCTTTCTGAAGCAGGCCTGGGCTGATCTGAAGCCTGAAACCGCCGTGCGATGGCTGCGGCGAACGGATCGGTTCGCGGATCGGGGCCTGTCAGATGATCGTCTGGAAACATTCCGCCAGACTGCGGATCTGATTTGGGATCTGGAACGATCGGAATTGTGTGGCGATTGTGCCCAGGCTCTGCAAAAACTCGATCAGGCCATGGGCTTGATGAAACAGGCTGGTCAAGACGGGCTGGCCAGGCGTCTCTCGGAAGCTCATCGCCCCAGACTCACTCAGGGCCACGACCTGATCCTCGAATGGGCTGTGCGGATGCGGATCCACAGCGACGATGGACAGCACTCACAAGCCATGGCTCTGGCCCAGCGCATCATCGCAATCGCTCCCGATCATCCAGGTGCTCAGGCTGTGCTTAAACGCAAGCTGGATCAGACCTTGCCTGTGGCTCGCCTGGAGGCATCGACCCGTTCAACCGTCGTTCAAGTCCCGATTTCAGATCCACAAACGAACGATCCTGCACCCATCCAATCGCCTGATCCCAAGCCCGTTTCAGACGGCCTCTGGCAAGTCTCGCTCGATCGGGCAGACACCTGGCTGCTCTCTACCTCTGCTGAAATCGTGCTGGATGAAGCCATGGACAAACGGCTGGCTGATGCGCTTGGCCATGAATTCCGATCCGGGCAAATTCACTTAAGTCGTGATGAAGAAGGCTGTTGGGTTTTTGAATCCGACTCAGACGTTGTTCAGGTCAATGGCAAGTGGACTCGCAGAGGCTGCCTTTTGGACGGCTCCCCGATCCGGTTTGGCAACGGCCCTGAAATGCGATTCATTCAGCCCAGAATGGAGACCGGTTCAGCCAGGCTGGAACGTGTCGGGCGACCGTCCCCGGAAGGTGTCAGGGGACTTGTGCTGATGGGGTCGATGATGAACGTCGGAGGCGATCCCGCAACGGCTGAGATTCCTCATCAGTCGATCTCTCGACCGATGGTTGTGTGGCTAAAAACAGCCGAACTATGGGCGCGTCACGATCAGCCCTGGGCGGCAAACGGGGTCGTCACTCACGGTGAATCGCCTATCAGTCCGCCCTTCCAGATGCGGGTTGGCGATGTCGGGCTTTATTGGGAGGGCTAGCCATGATCTGGGAAAAATTCTCCCGAGCCGGTAAATATTTCTCAATAATCAGGCGGTTGCGACGAATCACAGAGCGGTGACTCACATCGTGAATACCGATCAAAAATGGACCATCAAGTGACTATCGACCCATCCATATCATTCGGCCAGGCTGCTCCAGGGCGGTACTATTACCAGGCAGGCGATCGCCCTCTGGATGGTATCACGATCAAGCGGGCGATTGGTCGCGGTGGCTTCGGCGAAGTCTACTTTGCTGTGACCGACGCCGGTAAACAAATTGCCCTGAAGCACATCACACGTGCTGTCGAGGTGGAGCGTCGTGGGGCCGCCCACTGTATGAACCTCAAAAGCCCGAACCTGATCGGCCTGTTCGACATCCGTTCGAATGCCGAAGGGGCTTCGTTCGTGCTGATGGAATATGTTTCCGGCCCGACCTTAAAAGAATATATCGACCGCCATCCCAAGGGTCTGCCTGACTCGGAAATCAAGAAGCTCATGAGCGGTCTGGTGGCAGGTGTCGCCGAATTGCACTCGGCAGGAATTGTGCACAGGGACTTGAAACCGGCGAACGTTTTTGTCGAAGACGGAATCGTAAAGGTCGGCGATTACGGGCTTTCCAAAACCATCTCCGAGATCGACAGGGACCACTCCGTCAGTGTGGGAACCTGCCACTATATGGCCCCCGAGATTCGGTCGGGCCGGTACGACAAGCCGGTAGACACCTATGCTTTGGGCGTGATTTTATATGAAATGATCACGGGACGACCTCCGTTTGAGGGCCAGACGGCGGCTGAGATCTTAATGCGTCACCAGTTTGACAAGCCAAATTTTGATGTCATTCCCCCCAGGTATCGCAAGATTCTGATCCGTGCGCTGGACAAAGATCCGTCCAAACGGCCTTCGGACGTGCGTGAGATCGCTCGTTCACTGGATCAGCCTGAGAATCATTCGTCGGCGAATTGGCAGCCCAATGCAACTGATTTTAAAACCGGCGCAAGTCGCAATGACGGGCCATCCACAAGTGCCTGGAATGCGAAACGCCTGCGCGACCAACTGGCGAAAACCATCAGAGGTGCGGACGCGAAAAAATCTCCAAAGCCAACTCAATCCAGCGCATCTGATCAAGATCAAACAAACCGTAACCGATGGTCCCGCAGACGATTCATGCCCAGCGAAGTTGTCTTTGAATCGCCCCCCTGGCCATCGGATCGCAGGCGTGCCAGAGGGCTGGTTCGCAGTATCATCTGGACCATTGCAGGCTGCTGGTTGCTGGCCTCCCCGCTGGGCTTCCTGATGATGGTCAATATGAGCGAAGCGCCCAATCGAATGGCATTTGTGGCTGTGATTTCCAGCCTCATGACATCTGTCATGCTTATCCTTCAGTACGACTGGGAGCAATGGGAAGTCAGCACCCGCCAGAAGCGGATCGTGGGCATGACAAGCGGCGGAATCATTGGCGTGGTGGCGGCTGGTCTGGCGGTTTGGCTCGGAATTGAACATCGACCTGAGAAAATGTTAAACCCCCTGCCCGACCTTTTGCAATCGTTCATGATTGCATTTCGGAATGGGGCCATGATGACCTATGCCATCACAGGTGCATTGGTGATGGCGATCCCCCGATGGTGGAAGATGTTGGAACGCGACAGGCCGTCCCGATGGAGCCTCCGCAATCTCGCACGATGGGGGCTATGGTGCTTTGTCCTCTCCTCGTTCGGGTGGCAATCCGTCGATTTTTCAGCTCATTCCAGCATCATTACCGTTGTATTTGCAGTGACAGGCGTCATGGTCCAATTCGTGAGCCCATGGGATGCTGCACTGGCGGATTATGCCCAACTGCGGCGGTTTGCAAAACGAAGGATCGTCTAATCGGCTGATCCAACCGATTTTGAACGCATCCCAATCCGAATCAGCCGGCCATAAACACTGAGAGAATAGAACAATGCAGCGATTCCAGACGTATCGCGAACTCCGTGCATCCAGTCAACCTCGACGTACCCGAATCTTTCAAGGGATCGTTCAGGGGCTCTGCTTTGGGCTTCTGATTTTCAATGTTTTGCCGAAACGAAGCCACACCAACGATACAATTCCTGACGCAAGCCGAGCCCGATTCAGGCTTTCGCAAATCGCACTCCATACAAATCCCTCTCAGGATACTGTCGATCAGCAAGCTGACAAATCCTCATCAAATCTCAGTTCCGGTCGTTCGCTGGAAGGTTCAGAAACCATGACCTTAAAGAGCCGTTTGTGCAGCAGTTCTCAAGCGGCCAGAGCCGAGGTGATGGAGAAGGTTCGCAATGTGGTTGGCGAACGGCTTGCGAAATATAACCTCGATGACCGCCGGTCTGTCACCACGGCGATCCAAAACATGAAGCTGACGACATCCGTAGATGAGTCGTTTAAAGAGGTGGCGGGCGAGAAGTATCCACTTTACACAGCGAGGGTTGACGTCGTTTTTGGTAAAGATTTTGATGCCAATATCATGAAACTCGTGACCCATCGAACAGCCCATAATCGTTTTGAATGGCTGATGACGGCATCCGTTCTGATTGTGGTCTGCCTGATCGTGTTTGACCAGACATTATGGGAAAGTCGGTCCGCAACGAAAAAAACTTCCGCGGACGTCCTTGAGGCATAGCTTTGAATAAATGTCTCCGATGGAGCCCAAAAGTTTACGCTGCCAAGGTTTATGGATGTCCTTCGGACATGCCTATTAGTAGATGTCTCCGATGGAGCCCAAAAGATTACGCTGCCAAGGTTTTTGGATGTCCTTCGGACATGCCTATTAATAGACGTCTCCTCTGGAGCCCAATCACCCAAACACCGGAGGTTTTTTCTCAATTGGTCCTTAAAAAACGGTTCCGCTGCGAAAAAACTTCTGCAGCGGAACCGTTTCAATTTTGATCATTTTCAAAAAAAGCTATAAAGCTTTAATGAATCATGATTAAGGCCAATCAATTCACTTAGCGGCAGCGAATGGGTGGGTGGCTGATTCGCGGCTGTCAACAACGGTCTTGACAGATGGAAGGCCAGCCATGGCGCTCTTGATGGCTTCTACGGTGGCTTCGTAGTTGTACTTTTGGATCTTGGCGTCGTCTTCAGCGGCTGGGTGAATGAACACGCCGCAAACGATGACAAGTTCTTCAGCTTGATCGGCTGGAATCACGCCAGAGGCAACGCTGTCGGCAACGGCTTTGGCGACGGCGTATTGAGCTGGGCCGAACATTTGGACGGCTTGCTTCATGCCTTTGATGGTGACCTTGGTGATCATCACTGTGGCTGGCTTGACGGCCAGATTTGGAGCCAGAACGGCCAGCAGGTTGGTGTGACCATTGGATTGGTTGGCCAGGGCGTTGGCGAAAGCCGTGCCGACTGGGCCAGTCTTGGAACCGATCAAGAGGTCGATGTGAGCGATTTCGTTGCCTTCGCCGACCAGTGCTTCGCCGATGTACATAGACATATCTGAGTCTCTCCCTACAGGAATTTTGAGCGGAAAATGCGATACGAACCAGATCAAGCGAACCATGATGGTCATTGAGTGGTTCAAACCATGAATTCAGGCCAGATCATACCGATAAATAGCCATCCACGCAACATCTGCAATAAATGAGGGAGGGGACGAAACCGATTTTTGTGAAAAATAATCCTCTTGCGAAGAGTCCCCGTTCTCATACAATATAGGCGATGTCCGTTAACGTAAGTTGCGGAATGTCCCTCATGCCCCAAGTTGGCATTCGATGAAGTGAACACTTTTAGCGATTGCCAGCATCCCCCGGTTTCCCTTTCTGGAGAATACCTTAGATGCGTAAAATCATCAGCTTCGTTGCTGTATTTGCTTTTTCTTCCGCAATGGCCCTGAGCGCCATGGCCGAAGCCAAAGACGTCAAACTTGAAGGCGAAGGCCAGTGCGCCAAGTGCTCACTCGCTATCGCTGACAAGTGCGAAAACGTTCTGGTCGTCGAAAAAGACGGCAAGAAAACCAACTACTTCCTGGTCGGCGACAAGAGCAAAGCATTCCACAAGAATCTTTGCCAAGGCGTCAAGAAGACCAAAGTAGAAGGTTCTTTGGAAAAGAAAGACGACAAAATGGTCGTCACCGTCACCGAAATCGAACTCGTCAAGTAATTCTTGACCGATCACAAAAAATGTGATCCGATTCCTCAAAGCATCCTCCTGAAAATGGTGGATGCTTTGTTTTTTACCCCTGACGATGCCTGAACCATGCCAGAAATTGACCTCTATCTCATCGGAGCCACCACCAGAGCCACCGCCGACATGGCCCGACGAGCCGGCCTGAATGTCGGCTGCTTTGATAGTTACGCCGATTTTGACCTCAGAAGTCATGCCACTTACGTCCAACTTCTGGAACTCGAAAACAACACCCCAAAAATTTCGCCTCTCGATTTCAAGAACATAATTAATAAGACGCCTTGGGTTTACGGAGGCCCTTTAGAAAATTCGACTGACTGGCTGGCCCTGGCTCAAGAAGGTTCCAATTGCTGGGGCAACCTCGCCACCTCAAACCTTTCGGTGCGCAATATTTGGACCCTGGCGGAGCAACTTCGCCAAACCGGCTTCTCGATTCAATGTCCACAAATTCTGAAACTCCACGAGATTCCCAGACAGACTCGTCAGTGGCTCGTGAAACCATTCGCAGGCACGGGCGGATGGGAGATTCAATCGGGCCGAAAGTGGCTCTCCAGTCAACGCGATTCCTCTTCAAAACAGTTCCAAGGCTATTGGCAAAAACGAATCAAAGGGCCGACTTTTGGAGCCAGCATCATCAGCGATGGCCGTTCGGCGATTGTCGCAGGGATTTGCAGATCACAGCACGGCATCCCCGGCCGCCCGTTTGCTTATCGAGGCAGTACTGGCCCGATTCGTTCCCGATCTGTCCAAATCCTTCTGCCAGAATTGACACGGCTGGCCCATTGGCTGGCCTCCAAGTATCAAATCCAGGGACTTTGGAATATCGACCTCGTTCATGATCGCCGAACGGGCCAATGGTTTCTCCTGGAGGTCAATCCCCGACCATCCGCTTCCATGGAAGTGCTGGAACTGGCAGCTGGCCAATCTCTATTCGCGATCCACAGGCATGTTTTTACGCAGGACCAAGGCTGGATCGACGCTGCCCACAGGTTTACGGAAAGTCTTCAAAGATCGAAAGTTATCGTTCATAAAGAAGTGATTTATTGCGACCAGTCGCGAAAGTTCAACAAAACAGAACTGCCCAAAATGGAAACAAACCTATGGAACGCTGAGAGATGGGCGGATATTCCATGCCCTGGAAGCCGCGTTTATCAAGGATACCCGCTGATGACAAAAATCAGTTATGTGGATTCGTTGTAAGGAACAGTTCGAGAATCACTTACGACATTTAAAACCAACCAGCCTGCCAACCAAACAGACAACTGGAGCTAGCGCAAAGACCGGCTAGGAAATCCCCGAACGGCGATACGCTTGGAGGTTATACGAGGAGGATTTCACTTCGGAAGAGTTGTGTTTTTTGGCGTTCTTGAAAATCGGGTTCGCAAGGCCGATGGATCGCGTTTTGCTTCAGGCTTCAATTCCTGACGGGCGTTGGGGTTGAAATCGACTGCATCAAGCCCCACTGCTGCGCGATAATCGGCCCAGTTACGCTGGAATTCCGTTTCGGCGTCGACCACCAGTGCTTCAGAATCTGTTGTGGCTTGCTCGCGCAGGTTGACGAGTAGAATGTTGGAATTCCCAAGCTCATATTTTCTCCGTTCCGACTCTTCCAGCGCGATGTTTACTTCAACGCTGCGCTTGAGCAGATCGACCTGTTCAAAGCTGATTCCCAAAGCGCTGATGGAGAATGCTCGACTCCATGGTAAAGAATTTGAGGTTTTTATTGGGCGGCTGGGCACCCACATTCTGGCTCCCATACATGTAAAGATTCACGCCTGGAAGCATCTCGTTTTCGGCTAAACGAAGGTCGATACCCATTTTTTCTGATTTAATCATGAGGTTTTTCATCTCAGGCCTCAGATTCAATGCCGTTTCAATACTTGCAGGCACTTGGTCAAATTCCGGTTGAAGCCGGTCGGGAAAAACGGTTGGGATTCTGGCTGCATCAGGGATCGATGGAAGACCAATCGGATCTCTGAGGTAAAGCGACAGGTTAATGCTTGACTGCTGGAACTTGCGGAACGAGGAAAGTCTCAGGCTCTCGCGTTGAATCAGGATCCGCTGGTTATCTGTCAACTCGACTTGCGGCATGGATCCAAGTTCCACCTGACGGGCAAGTGCAATGTTGCGCTCGCGTGCTTTTGCCATCAGTTCTTCGGCAATCAAAAACTTTCGGCCATTCGCTGCCCAGTCCCAATAGGCTTTTGAGGATATATTTATGGAGTCGATACGTTGTTTGATGATTGTGGGATCGACATTGGATCGATCCAGTTCCGCCTTCCAGACTGCGGCCCGACGCGCATCAATTTTATTCCCTTTTAATAACGGGAATTCAAAACCGGCTGCAAATTCACCACCCGCCTGAGTTCTGTAAGGCCAGTAATAAATTGGATATTGGCCCATGCCCAAGCGGTATCCACCGAACAGCTTCACACCATGATACGCTGTGGGTTGTTCCAGATAATACTCGTGATAAAACCGCTGGTAATATCCCGGAGGATAATTTCGAACAGCTGCATTGGCTGCAAGATCGAACCCTCAAGCCGCTGAAACCATGGCCCCCTCAGCCACTTCCAGCTCTTGATAAGCGATCATGAGCGGCGGAGAGCTTCGATCCACGCTCTGAACCACTTCAAGCAATCCCAGAGCCGGGTTTGCAGGCGTCTCCGTGGTGGACAGGAGCGGTTTTCCAGGTAGAAAAATCGACTCTGGTAGTCTGGTTTCAGGCAGGTTGAGAAATCGTTGGTTGAGAATCTTTAATCGGTCGAGTTATCCCCAGCTTTGGCGGGCCTGTCAGGAGCCAATGGAGAGAGCGACGGAATGGTCGAAGAGGCGCCCAGTCCGGAGGCTGGCTGGTTGCCAGCCTTCCGGTTGCCATTTCCGAGCGATTCCAGGATCCGCTTTCGTGGCGGGATCAGGCTGGATTTCCAAGGGCTGATTCGGTCAGTTTCACCCCAAAGGTGCCAGCCGGGAGAAATTCGATTTGTCCTGTTGTGATGTTGTACATGGCTCCGACGATTGCCACCCGGCCTGATTGGACCAGATTTTGAACGGTCCGGCTCTCGACCATGATGGATTTCACCACATGCACGACGTTTTCACGTGCGACGGAATCGACATATTCGGACTTTTCGTCGGGCGACATGCGGTCGTAGTCTGGGCTTCGTCCGCTGGTCATAGAGTTTTGGACGCGGCTTAAGACCTCCTCAAGGTGCTGGCATCCTGTGGCTTGTTCAATATTCTGATCCGAGCCTGCAAACGAGACGGCTGCTGTGACGGCACCGCATTTGGTGTGCCCCACTACCAGGATCAGTTTCGCTCCTGCCACAGCAGTTCCATATTCCATACTGCCCATCACTTTATGACCCAGAACATTTCCCGCAAGCCGGATACTGAAAATGTCGCCCAGGCCAAGGTCGAAGATCAGCTCGGCAGGTGTTCGCGAGTCGATACAGCTGAGCACGACGGCAATCGGGTGCTGGCCAAGCGAAGTTGCGTTCATCTGGCGTCCCAGATTACGGAATAACTGTCGTCCGGTCCGGAACCGTTCATTACCGGCCTGGAGCACTTCAAGGACTTGTTCCGGAGTCATGTGGGATTGGAGATCGCGCGTGGAGTAGTCGACAAACTGAATTTCATCCTCCAGCTGATACTTGTCTCGAAAGCCGCTGAGGCTGACCTGGACTCCGTGTACAGGTGCTGTCTGATCTTTGAACTCACGGATCAGGCCGAGTACGTCAGTGTCAATAAAGTGCGTGTTGTGTGCGTCCAGCAGGACGTGCGACCCGGATGGCAATCCATTGAGTGTTTTTGAGAGCGAGGCACGATTCAAAAAGCTCACTTGATTGGCCAGTTCAATTCGTATGACATCTCCGCCCAGGTGCTTCTCGACCACAATTTTCGTTGGCCGCTTCAGGTTTCCATACAGTATGAAAGCCAGACTGACGGCCAGCCCGATCACAATGCCAACCAGCAGATCGGTGAGAACGATCGAGATCACTGTCAACGCAAAGGGCAGGAATTGATATTTGCCCTTGGCCCACATCTCGCGAAAGATGGAAGGGCTGGCCAGTTTGATACCCGTCATGAACAGAATCGCTGCCAGACAGGATAATGGTACCATGTTCAGGTATTCTGGCAGAAACATGATGCAGATCAGGAGCAGGAAACCATGGATAATCCCCGCGAGCCGTGTCTGTGCTCCGGCATTGATATTCAATGTGCTTCGAACAATGACCGAAGCCACAGGAATCCCGCCAATCAAACCGGTGAGAATATTGCCAATGCCTTGAGCGATCAGCTCTCGATCCGGTGGCGAAGTCCGCTTCTTCGGGTCGAGTTTATCAACGGCTTCCAGATTCAGTAGAGTCTCCAATGAGGTCACAATGGCAATGGTGAAGCCCGCAATGAAGATTTCAGGCCGGAGGATCTGACGGAAATCGGGGAATTGCAGGAAACCCAGGAAATCGCCAAAATTCTGGGCGATCGGTACCTGAACAAGGTGGCTGGAACTGATCGCCCATTGGCCGCCTATGGACTGAAAGATCCGTGACGTGATCAAGCCGAAACAGACAACCGCCAGTGCCGCCGGTACCCCCGAGTTTTTCAGAGCCCGAACTTGCCCCCAAAATAAAAGTATCGCCAGCGAAGCGATGCCAATGGTGGCCGCTCCTGGATGGATATCTCCGACAATTTTCAGGAATTCCGAGAAGGTGTTTTCCATGTCGGGTTGCTGGAACGACATTTCGCCTTCAGGGTCTGTATCGTGCCCCAGTACGTGCGGAATCTGTTTCAGGATCAGGATGATTCCGATCGCTGCAAGCAGACCCTGAATCACACTGGTGGGAATAAATGCAGAGATTCCCCCGGTCCGGGCTACACCCATGATAATCTGGATGATTCCGGAAACCACCACGGCTAATAGAAATGCCTCGAATGACCCCAGATAAGCAATTTGAGCTGCAATCACAGCGACCTGACCGGGTGATGGACCACTTACACTGGTGTGCGATCCGCTCAGGATTCCAACAATAAGGCCACCAATGATCCCGGAGATTAGTCCGGCAAACAGTGGTGTGCCGGATGCCATCGCCACGCCCAGGCACAGCGGCAATGCTACCAGGAACACAATCAGGCCGGCAGTCAAATCCTGAAGAAACGTAGGTGCAATCAATCGTCTGTCGCGGTTCATATCCGAATCTCCAAAATGATCAGAAGATGCAGCCCTCACGGGGTGCTTCAATTTTCTCGACCACCAAACCTGAAGGCCCATGGCCATTTCAGGTGGGCGTTGATCGGTGTGCGATGAGGAATCGCAACTTGAATCCGATCTTTCTGGGCAGACCGTCATCCCATGATGTGTCATAATTCGTTTAGAAAACGAAATGGGCTATATCTACACTCGTCGGAGTTGCCGTTGAAGGGGAGATCGAACGATGATGATCGTTCTGCCTGAAAGAACTATTTCTGCTCGATAAAATCGGATCTTCCCTACTGAAAAAAAGTCAAGTTCTTTGAGGCGCACAATCTCCGTTAGGCAGTCGATGCCCATCGAATCCGGGGAAAGGCTGAGGTGAAATAAATCGTACCAAGGCGACTGGTTGAATGTGCATGACAAATCTTCCAGTAACCAGTAAACGTTGTTTGGGCGAACGGTTCGAAATTTCGGACAAGGCTTCTTTTTCGTAACCGTCCAGGCATTCTTCTGATGGGACAGATGTCTCGATGGAATCAGATTCAATCGAAAATTTTAAATTCAGCCCGGGCATGAGAATCAGACCGAGTAAAATCAATAAACGTAAGCCAAACCCACGAGTAAAATCACATTGATCAAACTCAGAATGATCGCATTTCGGATTGGAAATGGTTTTCATGGCCTGCTGGATCCGTGTGATACTGACGATTAGACGATATTGGTAAATTTTATTGTACCCGACCCCCAAATATCGTCAAGTTAGTCTACGGGCTTATACCCTGGCGCCCCCTCAAGTCAAGATCTTTGGGTAGTCTTCATGGGTACACCCTTTTATCTCAAGGTATGCCGGAGATCCTAAAGCACCCCCCCATTTATTAGGCTTGAGGGTTTAGTCTGACTATATTTGAAGTCTTTTCGATAAGCGGGGTAAATGGGTTTGTCCGATTGGACTGGGGCACGATCGCGATTCCGATACTCGAAATCTTTGTTAAAGCCCTCTCTAGTAAGAGCGTTTGTGCTGATCCAATTGCTGTTTTTTAGAGTCAAGGGATTCACTTTTTGAGGCCCGTGGCGTTTTTGGTTCCTAATAATCTTGTTCGCAAAGCCGATGGATCGCGCTTGGCTTCGGGCTTCAATTCCCGGTAGGCATTGGGGTTGAAATCCACAGCGTCCAGGCCCAGGGCAGCTCGATAATCGGCCCAGTTTCGTTGAAATTCCGCTTCGGCGTCAACGACAAACGCTTCGGCGTCTGCCGTTGCTTGTTCACGTAGGTTCACGAGCAGGATATTGGAATTGCCAAGTTCATATTTCCTGCGTTCCGACTCTTCCAGCGCCATATTGACTTCCAGGCTTCGTTTC
The DNA here is from genome assembly GCA_945874095.1 of Candidatus Kuenenia stuttgartensis. Taxonomy (GTDB): domain Bacteria; phylum Planctomycetota; class Planctomycetia; order Isosphaerales; family Isosphaeraceae; genus QWQI01. Next base: position 2,771 of record CAMCFM010000038.1, on the reverse strand, counting down.
AAAAGATCCACTTGTTCAAAACTATTGGCTTGTGCGCTGATGGAGTCCTGAACTTCCGCCGTGATGGTGTCTCTGGTGAATCCAATTTGTTGGCGAAGTTGAGAAATCTCTCCTTGAACCGAGCGGATTCGGCCCTTGGCATAACGTCGCTGAATAGGCACATCCACCAGAATGCTTGATTCCATGGTGAAAAACTTGAGGTTTTTATTGGGCGGCTGGGCCCCGACATCCTGACTACCATACATGTAGAGATTCACTCCAGGAAGCATTTCATTCTCAGCCAATCGGAGATCGATCCCGATCATTTCCGACTTGATCTTGAGGCTGCGCATCTCTGGACGAAGGTTTAATGCGGTTTCGATACTGGTAGGCAGCTGGTCGAATTCCGGCTGAAGCCGATCGGGAAATGTGCTTGGGATCCGCTTCGCTTCTGGAATGGATGGAAGCCCGATGGGGTCTCTCAAATAAAGCGACAGGTTGATGCTCGATTGCTGGAACTTTCGGAATGAGGAAAGCCTGAGACTTTCGCGCTGAATCAGGATTCGCTGGTTATCTGTCAATTCCACCTGAGGCATCGACCCGAGTTCCACCTGACGGGCCAGCGCGATATTCCGTTCGCGTGCCTTGGCCATCAGCTCCTCGGCAATCAAAAACTTCCGGCCATTGGCGGCCCAATCCCAGTAGGCTTTCGAGGCGGTATTGATCGAATCAATGCGCTGTTTGATGATCGTTGGGTCGACATTGGCCCGGTCCAGTTCTGCCTTCCAGACAGCAGCACGCCGAGCGTCGATTTTATTCCCCTTTAACAACGGTATTTCAAAGCCGGCTGCGAATTCGCCACCGGCCTGAGTTCGGTAAGGCCAGTAATAAATCGGATATTGGCCCATACCGAGCCGGTATCCACCAAAAAACTTCACACCGTGATAAGCGGTGGGTTGTTCCAGATAATACTCGTGGTAAAACCGCTGGTAATAACCGAGTGGATAATTTCGAACGGCTGCGTTGGCTGCAAGATCGAATCCACCTGCTGCCGAAACCATCGCTCCTTCAGCCACTTCCAGCTCTTGGTATGCAATCATGAGAGGCGGATAGCTGCGATCGATGCTTTGAACCACTTCAAGCAATCCCAACTCTAGGTTCGCAGGCACTTCCGTACCCGAGAGCGATGGCTTTCCCGGAAGAAAAATCGACTCGGGAAGTCTGGCTTCAGGTAAATTCAAAAGCCTTTGGTTGAGAATCTTTAAATCAGTCGAGTTATCACCAGCCCTGGCCGGTGTATCGGGAGCCAATGGGGCAAGCGATGGGATGGTGGAGGAAGCACCCAGCCCGGAGGCATCCCGGCCGATCGTAGACCGCACCGGCGAACGCAGAGTTGGAAGCAGATTGTTTCTGAGCAGGGGAATGGGGCTCAGAGGGTTGAGACTTCCCGGATCACTGACAGGGAATCCGCGCATTGGCCCGGATAATGAGGCACCGGGGATGTTGGTCGGTGCTCCGCGAACACCAGGGAACTTCTCCATGTCATCCAGAGTGTTTGTGGTGCCGGGAAGCGGATTTGAAAACTGCGAAAAACCAGGCCTTTCGGCGAGCTGGGCCAGGGATTGCGCGGTTGTACAGATCAGAATCGCAACTGATGATAAACTGATCGGGAGAAATCGGCTGGTTGTGTTCACGGCATAGACATCCTTGTCAGAATCGGGCGATCGCTTTTTCACAACTTTTCAGGAATGGGTCCGGCCGATGCGATCCTCGAATTGACCGGGCCATAGATCGTCTTATTTGGGACGCTTGATTTTGATTTTACCGAATTTGTCTTTGCCGTAATCGTCGTCAGGCTCGTCGTCTGAAATCACCGGCGGGAAGCCGTTGAGACGCCTCCAGAACTCATAGCCCAGACGAACTTGTCGAAGCAGGACAAACCCCTTGGTTTTAACACCCTGGCGAAGATAGGTTTTTGACGGCCACGGTTCATCCTCCATATCAGCTTCGACCAGGATCCGAAACTTTCCGGCGCCGCTGTCCGTGGAATCGACCATCGAGACCCGTCCACCGAAAGTACCAACCGCCACGCTCGGCCAGCCGACAAACTGGACAGCGGGCCAGCCTTCAAACTGGAGACGCACGTAGTCGCCCTTGTGCACCAGAGGCGTATCATTACCATCCAGATAGACTTCCGCCACATGGAGGTCGGAATCTGGAACGAACTGGATCAGGGGATCGCCTTCCTTGACCTGACCGGTCAGAGTTTGGTTGGCAAGGATTCGGAAAACAGTCCCATCTTTCGGAGCTGTAATCAGTTGCGTTTTCTGTCGCTCGATCTGGATATCCACATTCGAGAGCTCCTTGCGGGTACTCTCCAAATCGCCAATGGCCGCTTGGATATAGCCTAAAGCATCCTGGATCTTGGCGTTTTCAGCCGGCAGGATTCGAGCCAGATCAGCGGATTTGGCATCCCTGTTTTTTCGCGAGCCTTCCAATTCGGCGATATCCGCACCAACCAAAGCCGTGCTTGATTTGAAGTCGCGTTCCGCCACTTCCAGATCTCTGGTCGATGCCAATCCTTCATTGGAAAGCTGCCGGACACGCTTGACCTGTAATGTATCGCGATCCATGGCAGCCTGAGCCGATCGCAAGTTCTGATCCGCTTGACGGACCTTCTCCTCAGCCACTTCGAGTTGGGCCTTATAGGAATTGACCGAGAGATCGCGGGCTTGCTCAAGAAGTTTGATCTGAAGCTGCGTGAGATCGATTTTTTCTTCGTATGCCCGTAA
>CAMCFM010000037.1 GCA_945874095.1 Candidatus Kuenenia stuttgartensis | reverse complement strand
TGATACAAATCACTGATGGCCCAATCGATTCCTCTCATTCCGCCGCCCTCCAAGTGATTTCAGGGAGTTTTCAGGAACATGGTAAAAATTCGACGGGCCTATGAGGTGCTTTTCCTCGGCCTCTTCCTGTTCTTTCTGCTGATCACAGATCTTCGTTACCTCAAAGGCTGGCCGGTTTCGTTCTTCCTCGAAGCCACACCACTGGTCGCCGTCAGCACTGCACTGACCACCCACACCATCTATCGCAACCTCTGGTGGGGCGTCTTCGTACTCGGCGTGACCATGATGTTTGGCCGGGTCTGGTGCAACTGGATGTGCCCATTCGGCATCCTCCACCACTTCTTCGGATTCATTGGTAACCGCCGTAACACCAAGCAATTGATTGAGGTCAACCGATATCGCTGGTGGTATTCCATAAAATATTACATCCTGGCCGTGATGTTGGTCATGGCCGGCGCCTGGATCCTCCCAGCCCTGATCGCCACCCCCGGCGAAGTCGCATCCGCATGGAGCACCGACACCGGCTCATTGGTCACACGTCCCGTCAGAGCCTTGATTTATGGATTTGGAAACGCCGCCGATCAGTATAAAGAAGGCGGCTCAAACCTCCAGATCGGCCTTCTGGATCCGATCGCCCTGACCGTTCGGTCCATGACCACCAGCGTCCTACCGATCGCCCACATTGCGACCGAAAGCATTTACACAGAGCCTCGCGAATACTGGTATGCGTGGATTGTCGGCCTGATTTTTGCCGGTTTTCTAGTCGCTAACTGGTGGATCCCACGGTTCTTCTGTCGAGCAGTCTGCCCTCTGGGTGCTCTCCTGGGTATTCTGAGCCGATTTTCATTATGGCGAATTGACCGTGACCCCGTTCGATGTACCGACTGCGACCTCTGCCTGAAGAACTGCGAAGGGGCCTCTGACCCTCACAAAGACCTGCGAAAAAGTGAGTGCTTTGTCTGCCTCAACTGTATTGAAGATTGCCCGCACGATGCCCTGACTTATCGCTTCCTCCCGCGTAAGGCGAGCGAAATCACCTGGCCCGCCGTTGGTCGCCGTCAGGTGCTTCTGGCCGGTATTTTCGGATCCATTTTCTTCCCGATGGCCAAGCTTTCGGGCGGAGTTCGCAAGAACTTTTCACGATATGTGATCCGTCCTCCTGGCTCGGTGGCCGAAGATGAATTCCTGCGTCGCTGCATCAAGTGCGATCAGTGTATTCGGGTTTGTCCGACCAACGTCCTCCAGCCCGCCTTGTTCGAAGCCGGTGTTTTAGGGCTTTGGACACCGATCATGATCTCCAAGATGGGCTGGTGCGAGCTGAACTGTACTTTGTGCAGTCAGGTTTGCCCGACAGGCGCGATCCGCGAAATCTCGATCGCCGAGAAACTCGGAGTCGGCCCCTTTGAATACAAGGGCCCCATCAAAACCGGCACCGCTTTTTATGAGCGTGGCCGATGCCTCCCATGGGCCATGGATACCGACTGCGTGGTCTGCGAAGAAGTCTGCCCGACAAGTCCGAAGGCCATCTTCACGCGGAACATCGAAATCACCGACCGCTGGGGCAAAACCCTGCAACTGAAACGGCCCTATATCGACCCTGAAAAGTGCATCGGCTGCGGGATCTGCGAGCACGAGTGTCCTGTGAAGGATGAACCCGCTGTTTATGTAACAGCGATTGGCGAAACACGCGACAAAACGCGTTCCCTGTTGCTCTCACTTGTGGAAGATCCTGACGGTTCACGCGATATGGTCAGTCTTGGCTAATTTCCAAATTGATCGCGGATCGATCATCGAATCTGTCAATGATTCGCATCGTTTCCGTGGCCATGGATTGCGTTCCAGGCAAATCGAATTTCAAAGTCTGACAATGCACTTGCTCCACCCGGCTATCGACTGATTCACTCATGCGACTCTTGATCGACGGCTATAACCTGATGCATGCACAGGGCCTGACTGGCCCAAGGCAGGATCCTGACCGCCTCCGTAAAGCCCGTGAGAAGCTCTTGAAAATGCTCTCAAAACGGCTTTCGGCGGTCGACAGACACGCCACCCGAGTGGTGTTTGATGCTTCGATGAAGCTTCAGGTTTTGCCCAAGATGCTTTGGGTCGATGGGATTACCGTCGAATTTGCCTCGGATTCACCCTCCGCCGATGTCCGGATCGTTGAGCTGATTCTGAAGCACGATGCGCCTAAAAAACTCGTCGTTGTTTCCTCGGACAATCAAATTATCGAATGTGCTCAGCGTCGAAAATGCAGAGTGATCGGCGCCGACGATTTTATGGTCTTGCTAGAGGATCCACGACGCCCGGTCCTCCCCCCAATCGACACCCAGGCCAACAAACGCCCGCCCACATTGGGCAGAACCGAAGGTCTTCAGCAGGAGGGAATTGTTCCAAAAGAAACCGATTTCTGGATGGAAGAATTTTCGAACCTGATTGAAGACGAATCCGTCGCCAGCCAATTGAATCACGACCATAAATTATTACGATCCGTAGACATCGCCGCCATCGAACGCGAAATGCAAAATGTCGACCCGTTCGAAAAGGCGACGAGAAAGCCGCCTCAGAAAAAGAAGTAAGCGAAACGGCTTTTTTGAAAATGGCTCTCACCGGATTCCGGGGTGGTGGCAATCATTAAGATCTGTTTTTAGGGCCAAAGGCCCGGCCCATACCAGCCTTGGGCAACGCCCAAGGTGCTCGTAAGCCAATAACAAGTAAACAATGACCATCCCCTCACCGCTCGGCCCCAGGACCAAAAGGTCATGGGGACGAGCGGTGAGGGGAATCAGGTAGGGTTTCTTTTTTTTCGCCCTCAAGACCAAGGCCGCTGGCCTTGTCTGGTATGGGCCGCACCGTTGGTGCTTAAAGCCAATACAAAAGCATTTTAAGGACCACCCCGAAATCCGGCATGAGCCTTGAAAATGAGGGAAGGTGAATTGCAATTCAATCCACCTTCATCAAGCCCCAATGATTCTCAGCCAATAAATCGCCGCACCACTTTGGCGAGCCTGCGCACACCTTCGCGGATTTTATCCCTGGCTGGAACCCCATAGCAAATCCGCATTTGATGGGTGGCCCGTTCTCCACCTTCCACTGCGTGTGGAAAACAATATTCGCCGGGCACGTAAAACACGCCTTCATCCAGGCAGGCTGCAAAGAACTCGCCATTTCGACTGGTTTTAATATGATCAGGAACGGTCAGCCACACATAAAGACCACCCTTGGGCGTGGTCCAGCGCACCGATGGCCTTAAATCGCCCATGGTTTCTTCCATGGTTTGCACCACCGTTTCCGCCTTCTCCTTGTAAATCGCTCTCAATCGCTCGATCTGGAGGTTGTATTGACCAGCTTCAATCACTTGAAGGATCAGCCGTTGCATTAAGTTCGCCGAACCAAAATCGTGGTGCCCTTTTAATGCAAGAACCGTTTGCAGCAGATCTTCCGGTAAAACCCCATAACCGAGCTTGATTCCAGGGCTGAAAGTCTTCGAGAAAGTCCGTGCATGAATCACAAATTCGCCCGACCGGTCGTGGCTCCATAGGCTCGCCGGCTCGTTCCCGTCAAATGCAAGTCCTCGATAGGCAGCATCGTCAAGAACATAAATCTTCTGATGCGTGCTGAACCGTTTCGCGAGCTGGACCAACGGCCCCCGTCGATCCTCTGCCAGTGATAGTCCAGACGGGTTTGAATGCTCCGACACCGAATAAATCATTTTCACTTTGCCCAGCCGACCTTCAGCTTCGAGCTTCTCCAGGCATTGCTCCAGGCTCTTCAGGCACATCCCGCCTTCATCAATCGGAATGCCGATCACCTCAGCTCCGCGAGCCGCCAATAGGTCGAGAAAAACGAAGTAGGTAGGAGCTTCCGTAATGACAATATCGCCAGGATCCACCAGGGCTTCCGCCACAAGATAAAGCAGCTGCTGGCTTCCCGTGGTAATCATCACCTGCTCGGCAAGAGTACCGGCATCCCCATGGAAATTCGGCGATTCTTCTGCCAGTCGCTGAGCCAAAGCGTATCGCAGAACTGGGTCGCCTTGCGTGGTCCCATATTGAAGAGCCGATTTTGCCGATTGAGTGTCGGCCATGATCGACCTCCAGGCCGATTCGGCTGACGCCACCGGTAATGAGTTCTGATCCACAAATCCCGCCGCCAGCGAGATCAGCTCAGGCCTTGAAAATGCCAGTCGCATCAAGTCGCTGATGGCAGGAGTTCCAGCATTTTTACCAAGCCGGCTGAGCGTATTCGGTGCGTTCATCGTAGTCCGAAGCTGATGTGTGTGGGCCTGATACTATCAATGGATCAGGCAACATGGATCATAACAGAATTGGCTTCTCTGTGTCTTTAACGTTTTGAAGCCGTTCGGGCCTGATCGCCTGACCTCTGCCACATGGACCACTTCCCAGCCAAATGAACCTGCCTCCAGCCCATCTTTTCCAAATGTTTTCCCTGCTCCGTTGCCGGCACCATCAATGTGTCTGCCTGAAATTCATCTGCCAGTGCCGACCATCCATCAGCGCTGAGCCGCTCAAATCCCATTTCAAACTCGACACGTTTTTCCGGCCATTGCCGCACGAATTCCATCAGCGATAAATCCGACTCACCAGCAAGTTTTTTGAGCCGAAGTGCCCATTCTTTTAATGACTTTGCCTGATAAGGGCTGCCCGCCACATTACAGACCACACTCCGGCGCGACCAATATCGAAACGATTTGTCACGTGGAGGGATTAATACCATCGCATCTTCAGGAATATTCCGGCGAGCCCAAACGCCCATCCTTTCGCTATCTGATATCGGGATTTCCGTAACCCGCCATTTTGATGAAATCATTTGTGTGACCTTGAATTGACCAGTTGGATCACAAAATCCGCAAATCAATGCAATCACTGGCAAAGCCCAGGAATAAATCACCAGCCGGGACGCTCTTCCCGGCGTTTGATTGAACGCAAAATCAAAGGCATTCCAGCCGAATCTTAATTGTAATCGACGTGCCGCCAACACAATCATTAAACCTGTGAGATACCCGCCAATCAAAAGCGATTCGCTTTCAGCAGGATCGTGCTTCATGAGCCAGAAAATTCCATAAAATCCTGTTGCCAGAAAGAACGTCCATTGAAATCGAATCTGGCGATTTTCAATCCATCGCGATTTGAAACAAAGATCAGTTGCAATCATAGAGAGTTCAACGGCACATGCAACGACGAATCCCCAGTCCGAACGCATCGAGAATAAGAGCCCAAAAGCTCTGGCCATTCCAATCAGTGTCTGTCGTTGGATCAGGCGGATGAGGTGGGGAAGCAATGCAATCAGGCAAACTCCTCTGAGTGGAGTTGCAAGCCGGAACGGCTGTGCCAGTGCGACATCCAAAACATGGAATATTTCGATCAGTGGGACAGCCAGTAATAATCCAAATAAAATCAGGCTTGACCAGATCGCAATTTTCTTCAGCGATTCCAGGTTACATTTTGACCGATATAATTTGACTGACACCAGTGCCATGACCACGAGAATTCCAGCAGACAGCCACTGCGATTCCCTCCAGAATATCGGACGCATGTGCTGAGGGCCTTGCAATTCGGTTGCAAGTGCCCAAAATTCGAATTTCTCTACACCCTGTTTCATCACACTGGCTTGAGGTAAATAAATCACGGCCCATGGAATCATTGCAGCTATCATTGATACGGAAAATTGTGCAAATGCATTCAGACAGACCATTCCAAACCAGAATGCAATCAGGAATATTCCGATCCAAAGTGTTGATGTCAGGACCCCAAGCCCAGGATGAATCACGGCCATTGCGCTGATCAGGATCGGTATGGTCCAGATCTTTCTTGGCCCTGCGCTGAGGAATTCCGCCAGCGCCAGCCAACCAAGTGTGAATCCGATCTGGCGATCCAGCAAGTGGTCTTCCATGAGATGATTCGTGCCGAGATTGCCTGCCTTCAATAATGCAAACATGCTGACCAGAAGCCAGTCCGACCATTCAGGCAATTCCGGCCAGAGGGATTTTCTGATCCTCCAGATGGCTGAAATACAAAATGCAACTGTGAGGATATGAAGCAAGAATAAAGTGAGCGAAAGCCCGAACGTTTTTGCCCCCATGGAGAGCAGTTCCACATAGATTTGATGTGGATTGAAATCTGTAAAAGAATCGACAAATTGGTCCATCGGAAATGACGATGTATCAAGTCGTTTTTCAAGGATTGGGAGCCGATAGCATTGGTCGATAACCCGCGATTCGTAGCCGCCCAGAGTCAAAATGACTCCCGTGGCAATCAGAATTCTGAGCCACTGGCCCGGTACATAAATCTCGCTGGCCAGTGGATCGATTACAGCTGTCATTTTGGATCAGCGTTTCGATTTATCCGTGTCGCTCATGGCATTTTTCAGGACTTCAGATTTCTTGACCAGATCCTGAGCCTCGTCGAGCACTTTGGAGCCTTCCTTGGCAGCCGTCTTGGTCTTGTTGATCAGGTCCACGCCTTTGTCACGAAGGCTGTAAAGCCTGTCCCACTCTTCTTTAGGGATTTTCAGGCTGCTCATCATCTCTTTGGTGGATTCGCCTCCAAGGCCACGCTCCTGAATGATGGTCAGCATGGATTTGATCGGCTCAGCGGCGAGGATTTTTGGAACGGGCTCGTATTTCCGTGAATATTCCAAAGCCTTGGACGCTGCCACGTATTTTTTAGCCCATTCCTTGTGCTCAATTTTCGGGATGGCATAGCGATCGGTGGCTGCTGAAATAAATGCAGCGGCCACAACGGCTTTGGCAAGTCCGAACAGAAAGCCCATGATCGGGTCGAATTTTCCAGGCGGTTCAAGTTCAGCCTGAAGCGGACTTTTACGCCACTTGGAGACCTTCGCACTGAATCCGATTAAAAGACTTCCGAGCGTATACATGAGGGCCCAGCAGAACCACCAGAGGCCTCGCTGAAGCATTTTCGGATCTTCCAGCTTGATGTGCTGAACCACAAATGGTTCGAGCCGGATGGCGATCGGTTCTGCTGCATACAGGCCAACCACCAGACAAAGTAGTCGCATGATTTGTTGCCAGAAGCCATGCCGATAGCCACTGACAGCCATGCCCAACGCGATTAATCCCAGTGCAATGTCGAGACCCATTGGCGTGACTCCATGTCAAAGGCGAAGGCCTATACTCTATTTCAGCGTCAGTCTGGGCCAAAACCGCCTTCAGTTTGAACAGCCCTGAATCGAGTGGAATGCGATGGACTGTGGCGATCCTCTACGTATGAGGTAAATGTTTAATCGGAATTGGGAATGAGCACAAGCCCAGTTTGAATGGAAACTTTTCTCAATCCGCAAAGATTGCCATTGATCGAACTTGGATCTAATTTTAACCTGAATCGGTCCATGGCGATTTCCACGACCTTGCCGAATGCTTCCGAGAAACCGATGTCGAACCCGAATTCTGGCCGAGTCATTATCGAAAACGTTACTCCGGATGTCGATGGAGGCCGGTTCCCGATCGTGCGCAAACTCGGTGACAGGATCAAGATCGAAGCCGACCTGTTTGCCGATGGCCACGATATTCTGGCCGCCGAACTGGTCGTGACCAGCCCTTCAAAGGGGACCATTTCTCACGGCTTCATCAGCCTCGGGCCGGGGCTGGATCGATTTGTCGCCGAAATGGGCGTGCTGGATCAAATTGGAATGTGGCAGTTTAAGATTCATGCCTGGATGGATTCATTTCAGACATGGATTCATGAGATCGAAAAGAAATTTGAAGCCGGTGTTTCCATTAAGCTCGAACTGCTGGAAGGCCAGATCTTAATAAATCATGCGGTGGTATCTGCGCAAGAAGCTGGCGATGTGGCTGGTTCAGAATTGCTTGGTGCATATGAAATACAATTGACCGACGAATCGATTTCAATTGAAAAACGGGTGCAGCTTGTGAAAGAAAAAAAGCTGCATGAGATGATGTCCCGTTATGGCCCCCGTGGACAGGTCTCAACACTGGACTCTGCAAGGCTTTTAAGGGTCGATCGGGAACGCTCCGTATTTGGGGCATGGTATGAAATGTTCCCACGATCATCTGCATTTGAGTATGGCAGGCATGGTGATTTTCAGGATGTGATTCGAAGGCTGCCTGAAATTGCCGACATGGGTTTTGATGTGCTTTATCTGCCGCCGATCCATCCAATTGGAATTCAGTTTCGGAAGGGCCCTAATAATAGTCTGGTGGCCGGGCCTGGCGATCCTGGAAGCCCTTGGGCGATCGGTTCTGAAGCCGGTGGCCACACAGCGATTCATGCCCAATTGGGGACTCTGGACGACTTTCATCAATTGGTCGACGCCTGTTCTAAATGTGATATGGAAATTGCACTTGATATTGCATTTCAATGTTCGCCCGATCACCCGTGGCTGAAAGAGCATCCCGAGTGGTTTACGATCAGGCCTGATGGATCGATTCGCTATGCGGAAAATCCGCCTAAAAAGTATCAGGATATTCACCCATTGAACTTTGAATGCAACGATTGGCAAGGCTTATGGAATGCATTGCGCGATATTTTTATTTACTGGATTGAGCAGGGCGTGAAGATATTTCGGGTCGATAACCCCCACACCAAGCCGTTTCCGTTTTGGGAGTGGTGCCTGGAAGAGATCGGCCGGGATCATCCTGACGTGATTTTTCTGGCCGAAGCATTTACGCGACCGAAATTGATGAAACGCCTCGCCAAGGCTGGATTCACACAGTCTTACACCTATTTTACGTGGAGAAATGATAAGCTGGGCCTGACGGAATATTTTACGGAACTTACCCAATCCATTTGCAAAGAATATCTAAGGCCCAACCTGTTTGCAAATACGCCTGATATTCTGCACCAATTTCTTCAGGACGGTGGCCCGGTTGCATTTCGAATTCGCCTGATTCTGGCGGCCACTCTTGGTGCGACCTACGGGATTTATGGTCCCCCATTCGAGCTTTATGAAAATAAGCCCGTCAAGCCGAATAGTGAAGAGTATCTCAACTCAGAAAAATATGAGATTCGGACATGGGATCGCAATCGGCCCGGAAATCTCAAGCCATTGATCACGCGCATCAATCACATCCGAAAGCTCAACCCTGCGATGCATTCCAATGAGTTATTGAAATTTCACGAGGTGGATAATCCCTCGATCATTGCCTATTCCAAGGTCACTCCTGACCGAAGTAACCGGATATTGACGGTGGTGAATCTGGATCCACATCAAACTCAAATTGGATTTGTGGATGTTCAGATGAGTCATTTCGACCTGTCGATTGATCGCGAATATTTTGCGCATGACTTAATCACAGGCGATGTTTATACGTGGAGGGGCGGCAAGGCTTATATTGAGCTTTCTCCAGAGCGAACGGCTCACGTTTTCAGAATTGAATCCTGAGTTGCCGGTGTGTGGATGACCGATTGCATTCGAGAATGAAAGAAAAGAGATCTTTTCCCATGCCCCAGCCGATCATCGTGGATATTTCAAACCCCCGGTTTATGGAGTGGCTTGAAGAACAGGCATTGCCGGGCTGGTTTCTCACGCAGAGATGGTTTGCGAAAAAAAACGATGGTCAGCCATTAATTCTGCGATTGCATGAGTTTGGCCTATCCAGCGATGGCCTCATGCTCGGGCTTGTATCGGATGATTCTAGTCATTCTCAGAGTGGTTCGCCTTATCTGGTCTCATTTGTTTTTGTCGATCAGGCAATGGCTAATGAATTATCAGAGAATGCAATTGTTGCGCCCATTCCCTTTGAATTCAGTCAATCGCCGATTGCATTGGTTGAGGCGTCATCCACAGAGCAGGGGCGCTGGGCACTGATGAAAATCGGGGCTGGTGAAGCGAGTCTGGAATGGTCGATCGGAGTCGTTCATGGCCGGGTTTTTGAGCAGAAGAATCTTGAAAAAGAAAAAGTTCGATGGAGTCAAGGTTCACGATGGCTTGGTGTGGAACAATCCAATACAAGCATTGTATTTGGCGATGAAGTGATCTTAAAGATTTTACGAAGGCCGGGCCTGCCTGGTCTGCCGAATCCGGATGCAGAGATTCCGCTTGCATTAAGCCTCACCACGGCTGATCCGCTAACTCCGCCGGTCATGGGCGTGATCCAAGCCGGCGATGATGCTTCGGGAGTCATGATTGGTACGCTTTGCCGATACCTCAATGGGGCAGTCACTGGCTGGGATCTGGCTCTGGAGGCTGCTGCGAAATTCGTCCATAAACGCGATGGTCAGCAGCAGTCATTGGAGAACGATTCCATTCAAGAGCATTTGCAAAGAGATTTGGCCATACGCACGGCCGAGTTGCATCAGGCTTTGGCGAGAATCCCTGATAATGAAGCCTTTAAGCCGGTCCCGATCGGTGCGGACGAGATTCAGAAGCTGGGACTTACGCTACGGATCGGGGCAGAGGCGATCTTTCAAAGATTACACGAATGGAATTTAAAAGCGTTACCCGAGTCCATTCAGGCCATAATTCAGCAAGTGATTTCAAATCAGAGCCGATATTGTGGAGCATTTGAAAGGCTTGAAAAATTCGTGCCGGAGTATGATGGTCAGACGGTTGTTTTTGCGATCCGTCACCATGGCGATTATCATCTTGGGCAGGTCTTGTGGACATCAAAACAAGGCTGGCAGGTGATTGATTTTGAAGGCGAGCCCAACAAGTCGCTGGAAGAAAGGCGTGAAAAAGCGCTGGGATTGAGGGATGTGGCCGGCATGGTCAGGTCGTTCGACTATGCCCAGGCGGTGGCCATGCGGCAGATGGGGGCGACGGACGATCAGAAGCGATTGGCCTTGGAATGGCGCGATCAGATGTCGTTTGTGTTTACGAACACCTATTTTGCGATGGTCGGCGAACTTGAGAACGAGATCTTTCCGCTGGTGCCCGAGTCGTATACGCTGCGATACCAGCTTCTGGACGCTTTTATCCTCGAGAAAAACTTATACGAACTGATGTACGAGTTGGAGCACCGGCCAGACTGGGTGGAAGTCCCTCTGGGTGGGCTGATTTCGTGGCTGGAGTGAAATTCAGGCGACGTCGGGTGATTGCGATAAAACGGTCTCGACAGAATTTGAAAATCAGGTATCAATGGTGAATCTGGACGAGGGTGAGCACACGGCTGAAGGCCAGGACGGCTTCTGCGAAATGCTCAGGGGTTTGGCTTCTCAAGGGTAGATGGATCTTTTGCCATGATGCGCTGGGGAATCCTGCAACGATATGTCGCGACGGAAGTGTTACGGTCGTTTGTCATGGCGATGGTGGCCCTGACCACGATTCTCGTCCTCTTCGTGCTGGTGGCACAGGCGTCGAAGGCGGGTCTGTCGCCCGGCGATATGCTCAGGCTGATCCCTCTGGTCATACCCGGCACGGTTCCATACACGGCTCCGGTGGCTCTATTATTTGCAGTCAGCGTGGCTTATGGCCGATTGGCTGGCGATAATGAGGTGATCGCGGTGAAGGCCTGCGGGCTTTCGGCCATGACGATCATCTGGCCCAGCATCACCATGGCAACCCTGATCAGCTTCGGCCTGCTCTATATGACCCAAGATCTGATCCCCCGGGCGAACCATCAACTGACAATGACACTTTTCGGTGAGATGGAAGCGAACTTCTATAAGTTTCTGCGTAAAGAGCGTGAATTTGATCGTGCGGACTGGCCGTTTCTGATCAAGGTTCGGGACGTGCTTCCGGACAACACGATGGTCGAGCCGATCTTCAAGCACAGGGCCGCCGGGACGACCGCCGACCCGAACGAGCCGAAGAAATTCGACCTGATTGTGCAGGCCCGATCGGCCAAGCTGAAGTTCGATTTTGAGAATCGGGTGGCCAGAATTCACCTGGTGGACAGCGAGACCCAATCGTCGGCTCTAGGGGCGGGCGGTGGCGATGTAAGCCGGGCATTGATCAACGATCAGATTCTGGAAATGCCAATGCCCGATGACTTTAAGGCGATGGTCCCGCTCAAGCGTGCACAGGAGCAGACAAGTCGGGAAATTGTCGACAACATCAACAAATACAAGCAGTTAATGAAGACGGAACGTGCCAAGCATGCCGTAGCGGCTGGAATGTGGCTGGCATCGGGCCGGATCGATCGGGTGGACTGGTTCCATATGAAGAGCGTTTCGATTGATTACGCTTATTGGGACAGCGAGACGGCGAAGTCTCAAACCGAGCGTTACATGCGATCCGCACAGGCTTTCGGGCCACTGGTGTTCGTCCTGATCGGCGCACCTGTGGGGATTCTTTTTGCCAAACGCGACTTCCTGAGTGCGTTCATCACCTGCTTTTTGCCGATTGTATTACTGTACTACCCGCTTTTGCTCATGGGAGTGAATCTGGGTAAAGAGCAGATCATCCATCCGATGGCGGCGATGTGGCTTGGGAATGCCGTTCTGGCTGTCGTGGGCGTGTGTTTTGCGATGCCGCCGGTGACTCGTCACTAAAAGCTTTCAGTCAAGTGGGTTGTGTCTCAATACGTGAACGGAAGTCGAACAAGGTGAAAATGCGATGACGATCCTCGACCGCCAGCGCTATTATGCCTATATCAAGGGCTATTTCATCTGCTTCACGGCTTTGACAAGCCTTTATATCATCATTGATGCGTTCACGAATCTCGACGAATTCACAGAGATCAACGACACGCCTCTGAAGCTCTTGACCTTCATGGGCCGGTATTATGCCATTCGCACAAGTATGATCTATGACAAGCTATGTGGCGTGATCGGCATGATGGCGGCGATTTTTGCGGTGACCTGGGTCCAGCGCAATAACGAGCTTCTGGCCATGCTGGCCGCCGGTATCAGCGCCCCTCGGGTGATCAAGCCGGTGATGATTTCAGGGGCCATGATCAGCGCATTGGCTGTCATGAATCAGGAACTGATTCTGCCACGCTTTGCCGACGAGTTACAGAAGTTTCCGGATGACGACGGCCGGCAGATGGTGAAAGTCTATGGAAGATACGATTCCAACAGGGTTTATCTGCACTCCTCAGGCGCATTTGCAGACCGGGTGACGAACACGATCGCGAATTTGAATGTGACTTTCCCGGTCGCCCTATTTGGAGTGACTGGCGAGCTTTCCGCACGCGAGGCTTATTTCATTCCTCTCGATCATCCGACGGCCCCAAACAAGGGCGGATGGCTGTTGAGATCGGCGAAGTTGACGCCTCCGAACCTGAGCGGAACGGAGCCGGTGCTGGTGCGGCTGGATTCGAAAAAGCTCGACGGATTCCCTGCACCCAAGAATGCTTCGGAAGAGGTAGGCGAAGCCTATTTTCTAGAGAGTTCAGCGACGTTCTCGACCCTCATCCGCAAGCCTTCGGAGTGGTTCCAGTTTGCGAGCACGGCCACCTTGATTTCAGCGCTTAACGACCCGTCGAACGAGCACGAGAAGGGCGATATCGCGGTGTTTCTGCACCAGCGCAACCTTCGTCCAGGGTTATCTTTTGCTTTGATGGCGTTATCGATGCCACTGGTGTTGGGTGGATTCGGTCGAAACATGTTCTTGAATCTTGGCTTATCGGTCGCGACATCGGCCGCATTTTACGCGACTCTTTTTGCATGCCAGTATCTGGCATCTCACGGAGTTTTCAGGCCCGAGATGTCGGCATGGATTCCGATGATTGGCTTTGGAACATTCGCCGTGGCACGGTGGGACCGGATCAAGACCTGATTTTTAAAGTAATATCGTTTACGTCCATTAAAAAGCGTGCGTTCGGATGATCTGAAACGCACGCTTTTGAGTTTTAAGGAATGTTCTGCAAGCTCGATCAATCGTCGGAGTTGCCGCCCAGAAGTCCTGATCGGATCAGGTAATAGACGAGCGTCAGGATCGAAGTGATGGTGCCGGCCACATAAGTCATGGCGGCTGCGTTCAGGACTCGACCGACTTCGCGATCTTCATCAGGGTGGACGAGGCCGGTCATCAACAGGGCGTTCCGGGCTCTTCGACTGGCGTCAAATTCGACAGGCAGATTGACGACCTGGAAGAAGACGGTCAGTGAGAAAGCGGCCACACCAAGAATGAAAAGCTGGGTGATCTGGAGCAGCATACCGGCGAAGATCAGAACCCACGACGCATTTGAGCCGATGTTTGCCAGAGGGACCACGGCGTTTCGAATGACGAGCAGCGGGTAGCGGGTCGCGTCCTGCACGGCGTGGCCCGCTTCGTGGGCGGCTACACCGAGGGCGGCGATGGAGTTACTGCCGTAGACTTGCGATGAAAGCCGCAAGACTTTGTGAGTTGGGTCGTAATGGTCGCTCAACATCCCGGCGATCGGTTCGATGGTCACGTTGTAGATCCCTTCGGCTTCCAGGATCCGTTTGGCGGCCTGAGCGCCGGTCAGTCCGGATGCCGATCGGATTTTCGCCCCGTGGCTGAATGCGGATTGAACTTTCCACTGGGCCCACGCAGCAAGCAGCATGGCTGGTGCGAGCATCATCATGTACAGAGGATCAAACCCGATCATCAGATTTTACCGAACCTTTCCTGAGCATGAGGGAAGCGAATCTGAGGAATTCGCTGTATCGTATCTATTATAGTCTATTACGCTATGAAGCGTCATATGGTTTATGTTCGAATCGTGAGCCAGAATATTTAGAATCAGCCCGAGAATCAGTCCCGGTTTATGTGGCAATCCGTCAAAAACCTAGACGCAGAGCGTTAGCACACGATTTCAGCGCATCCGAAAAAAAATGGAATCGGGCATGAGCCAAGTTCTATTGAAATGCCCATAAATCGGCTGCTAAAAACTTTCTTCAAAAAGTTGCCACTTGATCTTTATGCTCCTTATCGGAATACTTCGATATAGATTTCACGAAGGTTGTTCATAAACTCGATTCTGATTCTCTTGAATCGACCTTTGACAAATCCAAAATAAGGCCCGACGGGTCCCTCCTGGAATGTCTGAAAAACCCAAAAAGATACAGCCTGACGATCGACTTGCCCCACGTGCCGTGGTCGGCCGATTGAGTTTATATCTCCGACAACTCGAAGCCCTTCAAGCCGCTGGGCTAACACGGGTCTCCAGTACTCAGATTGCCAACATGCTGCACCTTCGCGATGCCCAGGTGCGTAAAGATCTCGCCTTTTTTGGCCAATTTGGCCACCCGGGCATCGGATATCAAATCGACGAACTTCAGAGCTCGATCCGAAAAGCCCTCGGAACCGATCGCCTCTGGCCACTCGCACTGGTCGGACTTGGCAATCTCGGCAGAGCTTTGATTCGCTATAAAGAATTTGATAAGCACGGATTCCGTATCGCAGCCGTGTTTGACAACGACCCTAAAAAGACCGGCACCATCGTTCAGGACTACCCAGTTTATTCCATTGACCAGCTTCCAGAAATCGCCAAATCTCACGGAATTTCGATCGCCGCACTGACTGTCCCTGCGGAGGTGGCTCAGGAGGTGGTCAACAAGCTCACAGAATCGGGCATCAGGGGGATCCTCAATTTCGCCCCTGTCGCGCTCAGCGTTCCAGCCGATGTGAGCGTTGTCTCTGTGGACCTCTCCGTTCAGCTCGAACAACTCGTCTATAAAGTCAGCCACGCCGGCGGCGGCGTGAGCTATTCGAGCTGATACGGATATACCGTTTTTTAGGATCCGGCCGAGAATAACTTCCAGTTTCAAAACCAACCGAGGCTAGACTCAAGGATGTCCTTCGGACATACCTGTTAATAGCTGTCTCCGCTGGAGCCCAAAGATATCGCTTTCCAGGTTTATGGATGTCCTTCGGACATGCCTATGAATGGATGTCTCCGCTGGAGCCCAATCACCCAAAAACCGGAAATTATTTCTCGCCTGTTCCT
>CAMCFM010000036.1 GCA_945874095.1 Candidatus Kuenenia stuttgartensis | reverse complement strand
TTGCCCGAAACCCGCGCCAGAATCATGACGGCTGGCGATTTGGCCAGAGCCCATGCCGCCAGTTCAGGCGGAGTGGCTCCCACGCCAGGCCCGAAGCCAAACCCTGGCGATTTCCAGATCGGAACCTCAGTTGCTCACCCAGCTTATGGAGTGGGCAAGGTGGTCGCACTTGAAGGCAGCGGCCCCAAGGCCAAGGCGAAAGTCAAATTCGCAACCCGTGGGGAAGTAGCGTTTGTGATCGCCATGTCGCCTCTGAAAGTCCTTCCAGGACGTAAACTTAGCGACTAAACCCTAAGGATCAGGCCGAGAATAACTTCCGGTTTTTCAAAACCAACGGAGGTTAGCGTCAGGTTGGGACTTTTGATGTCCTTCGGAAATAGCTATTAATAGATCTCTCCTCTGGAGCCCAGACGAAGGAGGGTATTAGGTTAGGGCTGTTGATGTCCTTCGGACATGCCTATAAATAGCTCTCTCCTCTGGAGCCCAATCACCCAAAAACCGGAAGTTATTTCTCGCCAGTTTCTAAGGCTCCTCGATCTCTTGCCAGGTCATGTCAAATACACCTAAAAACCCAAACCGTCAAAACCTTAGGACACCATACTACCCCTAAACCATGTGCCATTTGCGGCTTACATTTCATGCAAAAAAATTCCCGTTTTTTTTCGCACCTCTCAGCCGCATTGTCCTCTATATTATAGGAGATCTTTATAGGAGATCATTTCCAAAAAAACATGCTTTCAAAATCTACGGATTGCGACTTGTTTTTGAGAGAAGCTCGTTTTGCCCCGCCTTGGAAAGTGTATTCCCATGTCTGCAACTTTCATCTGGATCGTAGGCTTCGCTTGTCTGATTTTCGGCATACACACCATACTCAGACTTTTGTTCCCTGAAAACAATGACATCTACTGGTGACAGCCAACGAATCCTTCCGGAAGAATGACGTAAACAGGTGTTCAGGAACCGACCAGGAACAAAGTTTCTTAAGAATGATATGTTGACGCTCAATTCTCTTATCCGCAACTCTTGGGCGAACTAATCCCGATCTCGAAGCACTGGATAGAATTGGACCCAGACGTTGTCGTCGCCTGCGTGCTTGAGATGGCAATCATAACACTTCCCATCAGGCTTGGCCTGAGCAGTCCCAGCAGGGCGCAACTTCTTATCGAGCTTGAAGTTGTAGTACGCCCAAGGCACACCACCACCGGGCCGGCCGCTGTCCTTTACCGCCATTTCAAACCCGACTCGTTTGTCCTCGAACTTACCTGCCGTCAGAAAACCTTTCGTATCTTTCGTACCAGCCGAATAAACCTCCATGATCAGCATCGTCGAATCTGGAAATTTCTGCGTCTCAAGATAAATCCTGTATGCTTCAGGATTGATGTAAATCTGATGAAAACTACCCGGCTGGGCCTCCTCAATTTCCCGACGTATCTGCCCTCCAGGCAAATCTTTCTTATAAACCGGCGAGAGATTCGTTCCTACAAAAATCCAGCTTCGATAGTCTTTCGGAACCAATAGTTCGCCATTGGAGTTGTACTGAGGCTTGTGCTTCGACTCGTTAGGCCCATCGGCCGAGATGGCTGTGGCCATCCATCCAAGTCCACTCAATGCCAGCACTAAACTGGCGATTCTTATCCAACCCAATGATCGAACTGACTTCAAATGGCTCATGGAAATCTCCAAATCTTGCAAATCAGAATCTCTATCCAACACAGACCAGAAACTCTCCTACCAGCCCAGCTTTAACGACTCTTGAACAAGAATCTCACCAGCCCTGGCTGCTTCAAGTTCGCTCACTACGGCTGCGATTCGCCCATCCCGGCCTATGAAATAAGCCCATCGCTCGGGAATATCGCGTCCGTCATGAACCGCAGCCCACTGAATCGCTGTGGTGCGGGTCGGATCCGCCAGGATCGGAAAACTCAGTCCAAGCTCCTTCGAAAATGGCGACAGGTATTTCGTCTTGTCACACGATGCCGCAAACACTTTCACGCCCTTCCCGCGCAGGGCGACCACCGATTTCTCAACCGACTTCAGCATCAGTTCCACATTGCCTGTATAGGCTTTGGGAAACCAGACCACGATGACAGGCCCTGACTCCAGGGTTTTGGAAAGTCGATGCGATTGCCCATCTGACCCTGACAATCGAAATTCTGGGGCCTTGATGCCCTTCAAACTTTGAGGCTCAACCGCTTCCAACCGGGTTTGGCTTGATTGATAGACAGCCAGGATCAAAATGATTGAAACGGCTGCTCTTTGCAAAGTTGCCCATGGATTTCTCAAAAGCTGGCTCCAGCCCAAACATCCAACTGTTCTGATAGATATCTTGTACTGTATATGACTGTAACCCAACGGCCAAGGTTGCCGCAATTCCAACCTGTTTGATAAGATCAATAAAGTTCTTTTGCAGAACAGGGACCACAATTTTCCAGAAGTTTTGGAGCAGGGCCATCATGCGGATCATCGGAATCGGGACGGACATCACGGAATGCCCCCGGATTGGAAGAATGATCCTCGAACATGGAGAGCAGTTTTTAAGGCGGGTTTATACGGAGCGCGAGATTGGCTACTGCAACGCCCGAAAGCTTTCCACCGAGCACTTTGCTGGCCGGTGGGCTGCAAAAGAGGCGGTATTGAAGGCGATGGGGACCGGATGGATTCGTGGAGTCGCATGGACTGATATTGAGATTTTGAACGAGACCGGTGGGGCCCCGAAAGTGATGCTTCACGGAGGAACCCGCGACATCGCTGATTCTCGCGGAGTCGGCGAGATCATGATCTCCATCAGCCATTGCCGAACCTATGCCACCGCTTATGCCATCGCAATCGCAGGGCAGGGTCAGCCCAATCACAGCCCTTCGATTCAGAACCCTGATCTTGAATGACCAGAGTTCTGAGAATGGATAAAACCGGAATGCTCTGTTTCTCAGGGCTTTCCAGCAGCATAAGCCTTGAAGCCGTCGGCGATTTTCGCTTCGTCGTGACGGCCGGTATGAAAGATCACGCGATAGCCGAAGTGCAGAGACTTGCCAGGCTCCAGAGTATACTCGCCTGTTTTACCAAGCCCGAAGTCTTTATACCCAAATGGATTTGCAGCAAAAAGGCCGTAATTGCGAACGTGCCAGTGGGTTGGGTAACGAAAGCTGTCTGGATGGTTCAGGATAGCCACCCCCACGCTCTTGGAGTCGATCAGGCCAGAGTAATCGACCCACGACGAGCTTTTGCCCCATGCGGCATCGTCAGTGATGCCTTCGGCGTTCACAATCTTCCCGCCCTTTTTGGCCTTCGTATCCAGCACGCTCGGCACCCGCAGGCCGAACATGCCTTCCTTGGTGTCGCCAAAAACAACGGGGGCGTTGTCAGGTGCGGTCAGGACAAAATCGGCATCCAGAATTCGTTGATTGCCGAGGTTATAGACCACAATCGTGCAGCGTTCGTTGAGGACCAGCTTGCCATCGTGATCAAGCCACTCCTTGTCGCTGCGGATCGAGCCTGCCAGAGGACCTTGAGAGGCCTCAGCATTCACGACCTTAATCTTCCCAAATTGCTTCTTGTCGCCATTGATCGGGTCCGAGGCCCAGAAATCGAGACCATTGACCTTACCAAACGTCATCCACATGGATCGCTGGTGAGGGTGGTCACGCTGCTCTCCAGCCACATCCTTCATCGGATAATTACGGGTCATCTCGACTCCGGAAGGACCGTAAATCGGATAGATCACAGGCTTATTGCCCGACTGTGCCAAGGCAGAAAAGAACGGCTTACCTCCCACATTCACCTGCATGGAGTCGCCATTATCCTCGATGGTCACTCCCTGAGTCTTAAGGGCGATTGGCTTCAGGCTAAGCGTTTGGCCGGTCAGTTCGAGGTCGGCTGGAACAATCATCACCGCTTGGTCAGCCCCGGCTGCTCCCAGTCCAACCTGCACAATCATTTGCTTGCCGGAATCTGAGATAGTGCCCATGTATGAGCCGGCTGCGATGCCTTTGACCTGTATTTTAAGGGGCGATTCAACACCCAGCCTGGCCAGTTTCGGAAGCTGGATTGCATCATCGGCTGAAGTGCTGCTGGCGAACCCGCCCAAGCACAGAAATAGTGCGGCCAGACGAATCAATGACAGTGACATCGCGGGATTCCCTGATTTAAGGACCTTGAAACGGTGGTAGTGTAGGAGGTTCGCATGGAATGGTGAATCGGAAGATTGGTCATTAAGACCAACTTCCGATTCCGTGTTGAAATGAGTTTGACAGTCACGGGCTTGGTCGGCAAGGGCCAACCATCCCTGAAATCAATGGGGCCATGAATCACGCGATAATTGGCAACTCGCTGAAGAACTCATGGCCTTTGTCGTCGATCAGAATAAAGGCCGGGAAATTTTCGACCTCGATCTTGTAGATCGCTTCCATTCCAAGCTCTGGGAATTCCAGGAGCTCCACTTTCCGAATGTTTTCCTGAGCCAGAAGTGCCGCCGGCCCGCCGATGGAACCAAGGTAGAAACCACCATGCTTTTTACAGGCATCTGTCACGGCCTTGGAACGATTCCCCTTGGCGATCATGATCATCGAGCCGCCAGCGGCCTGAAATTCATCGACGTAACTGTCCATACGGCCGGCAGTGGTCGGGCCGAACGATCCGGAAGGCATCCCTTCAGGCGTTTTGGCTGGGCCAGCGTAATAGACAGGATGATTTTTGAGGTAGTCGGGCATCGACTCGCCACTATCAAGCCGTTCCTTGATCTTGGCATGGGCGATATCGCGGGCCACGATAATGGTGCCCGTCAAGAGCAGTGGAGTCGAGACCTTATAGCGGGTCAGTTCCGCCAGAATCTCATCCATCGGACGGTTCAGGTCGATCGGAACACCGTGCTCAGATCCCAGTCCGTCGCGATATTGGCCAGGGATGAACTTGGCTGGATCGCGTTCAAGCTCTTCTAGCCAAAGGCCATAGCGATTGATCTTGGCACGGACGTTTCGGTCAGCGGAGCAGGAGACACCGATCCCGACCGGACACGAAGCGCCGTGCCTTGGCAAGCGGATGACCCGGGCGTCGAGTGCAAAGTATTTGCCACCGAACTGAGCGCCGATGCCACTCTTGCGAGCGATTTCCATGACCTTTTCTTCCATGGCCAGGTCGCGAAAACCTTGGCCCAACTTGTTACCGGTGGTTGGGAGCTTGTCAAGATATCCAGCAGAGGCCAGCTTCACCGTCTTCATGGTGGCTTCCGCAGATGTCCCGCCGATCACAATCGCCAGGTGATAAGGAGGACAGGCGGCTGTCCCTATCGACCGGAGCTTTTCAGTCAGGAATTTCTCAAGGCTTTGTGGGTTTAGCAGGGCCTTGGTTTCCTGATAGAGAAACGATTTGTTGGCCGAACCACCGCCCTTGGCCACAAACAAGAACTCGTAGCTGTTGCCTGTGGTGGCAAAGAGATCAATCTGGGCGGGCAGATTCGTGCCAGTGTTGACCTCGTCAAACATCGTAAGGGCAGCGGTTTGCGAGTATCGCAGATTCTCTTTATTGTAAGTGGCGGCGATCCCCTTGGTGATCCATTCCGCATCGTTTGCACCGGTCCAGACGGCTTGGCCCTTCTTACCAAACACAGTGGCTGTGCCTGTATCTTGACACATCGGAAGCTGAAAGCTAGAGGCAATGGCCGCGTTGCGGAGCAGGGCAAGGGCTACCGAGCGATCGTTGTCGGAGGCTTCCGGATCGTCCAGAATCGCGGCCACCTTTTGAAGGTGTTTGGCCCGATAAAGGAAGGAGATATCGCGAAACGCTTCCCGTGTAAGAACTTCCAGAGCCTCAGGACGGATCTTCAGAACTTCCTGCCCCTCAAACTTTACGGCACTGACGAAGTCGCCTTCCAATCGGCGATATTTGGTGTCGTCGTGGGCGGTTGCAAGTATATCCTGATACGGAAGTTCTGCCATTGATCGTCCTTTGTATGCGTTCGGAAACCGTTATGGAAAGCCCTGATACAGCGCAGCTTTTCAAGTTTCCATGCCTAAATTTGATGGATTATGACGATTTCGTCAACAACAAAGCAATAAAATCAGGCCGGAATCGTTAACCGGCCTGCGTGTTACCAAGATATTTTGAGCGATTAAACGGCTTTAATGGCCTTGAGCAAGGGGAGCCGAATTCGCCTTCTGGGCTTTCTTTTCTTCGTTAGTCATGCCGTCAAGCCATCGGTGGCGAGTCATCGGGAGTTCGCCGGTGGTGGTTTCAATCTCTCCAAACTGTCCTTCTGCCACGTCGTAACCATAAACCTTGGCAGAATGGATTTCAAAGTACCAGCCAAAGAGCTTCAAATCGCCACGAAGCATGCGGGAAGAAACGGCAGGGTGCATCATGACATGCTCGAGTTGGACCAGAATATTCTCCTGGATCGCGATTTCCAGCAACTGTTCAGGGCCGAGGTGAGAGTAATTATCCTGGATCACCCGCCGGGTGCGTTCCATGTGGGCCAGCCAGGCAGAAACCGACGGAAGGTCTTTGAGTTTCTCAGGATGCAACATGGCAGAAACAGCGCCACAATCGCTGTGGCCGCAAACCACGATATTTTTCACGTTGAGCACGCTCACAGCATATTCAATCGTGGCGAGTTCGCCGGAGCCAGCCGCCGTGCCGTAAGGGGGGACAAGATTACCAGCGTTGCGGATCAAGAAAAGCTCGCCCGGATAAGAACTTGTGATACGAGTGGGATCAATCCGGCTATCAGAGCAGGTGATGATCAAAGTTTCCGGCGACTGACCGCCAGAAAGCATGACATAAAGCTGACGCTCTTTCGGATAAACCTCGGACCGGAATTTATGGATCCCTTGGATCAGCTTCATCTTGGCTCACCTTATAGTCGTTGGAATTATCCTGATCGAAGCGTTGTATTTGTACAAATGATTTATAGGACTGACGCTGATCCAGTCAATAGACTTAAATCAGAAATGCCCACTCCACCAAGGATCTCTATTATCCGACTGATCAATCGCCAATCACAGCCTTTACCGTCTCGCGATTCACTGGCGAGATCACACCCTTCTCCGTGATCAAAGCCGTGATCAGCTCGGCCGGTGTCACATCAAATGCAGGGTTATAAACAGAAACACCTGCCGGGACGGTCATTCGGCCAAACCCGTGGGTGATTTCTTCAGCGCTGCGTTCCTCAATCGGAATCCCGGAACCGTTCTCAAGAGTCATATCAAATGTGCTTGAAGGGGCCGCTACATAGAACGGAATTCCATGAGCTTTGGCCAACAGGGCCACCCCATAAGTTCCAATCTTGTTCGCAGCGTCGCCGTTCGAAGCAATTCGGTCGGCCCCGACAACCACAGCCTGAACCTTCTGCTCGCGCATCACCACAGCGGCCATATTGTCGCAAATCACGGTCACAGGGACACCTCGGCGCGAGAGTTCCCATGCCGTTAAACGGGCACCTTGCAACAAGGGGCGAGTTTCGTCTGCAAAGACGTGAACTTTTTTACCGGCTTCAATCGCGCTGTAAATCACGGCCAAAGCGGTTCCGTAATCGGATGTCGCCAAGCCGCCTGCATTGCAGTGGGTCAAAACCCCGGTGCCGTCGCCCAGCAGGGCTGCCCCATGCTTGCCAATGGAATGGCACATGGCATCGTCTTCATCACGAATGGAATGAGCTTCCGTGAGCAGGCTCGCCAGAAATTCATGCGGATCCGTATTGGTGTGAGCCTCTCCGAATTTGGTCATCCGGTCCAGAGCCCAAAACAAATTGACTGCTGTGGGCCGACTTGTGGCCAGATAAGCGGCCGTTTTCTGGAGATTCTCCAACACGTTTGCCACACTGGAAATATCGCCAGAACGGGCCCCCACAACGGCCCCATAAGCTGCTGCACAGCCAATCGCAGGCGCCCCACGAACCTTCAGGGCATGAATCGCAGCCCAGACTTCATCAACGTTCGTCAATTCGATCATCAACTCCTGCTCAGGCAGAAGCGTTTGATCGAGGATTTGAAACTGGCCTGAAAGGGCATCGCCCAGCCACTGAAGAGTTGTCCAATGCACGAGAGAAGCCCTTTCGATTGCGAACAGAAGTCTTATCAGAAGTAGAACTTACTGATCAACATCATCGCCAGCGTCGTCTGGGTCAACCCAGTCGCCCAGTGTCATGTAGATCTCTTCGAGACGCCGCATGTTGGCTTCGGTCTCAATATCGTTCAAGAGTTGCTTTGGTTCGGCACAGCCGGCAATTCTGGCGGCCAGACCGAGCAGTTCGATGTTCTGTGCGCGAATCGTCAGGTAGGTCGCGATTTCAGTCTCGTTGGCTTCGTGATCCACTTCCTCTTCGAAGAACGATTCGGGAGCAGCCTCGATCGGCCGGCGTACATCGCGTGGACGTGGGTTCTGGCGCTGATCGCGAGGGCTGAATTCACGACGGCCACCACCACCTCCGCCGCCTGAACCTTGTGATGGACCATGACTGTGACCGTGATTTTGACGTGCCATTTGGATTGGGGGCTTTCTTTGAATGGAAGTGAATCGGGTTTGGATGAAACGTATTCTGGAATGTGCAGAATCAGTTTAAGCCGGCCCATGATGTGTAAGGCAGGCTGAAGGTTTTGGCTACGGCTTCATGCGTGACATGACCGTCGATCATATTCAGGCCGAGGGCGAAACCGGGGTCCGACTGGGCCAAGGCTTTCCAGCCTTTGGAGGCGATCCGCCGAACATATGGCAGGGTCACGTTGCAAAGTGCGAAAGTGCTTGTCCTGCCGACTGCGCCAGGCATGTTGGTCACGCAGTAATGCACCACACCGTCTGTGATGAAAGTCGGATCAGCATGCGTGGTGGGCCTGCTGGTCTCCACGCATCCACCCTGATCAATCGCAACATCGACAATTACGGAACCATTCTTCATGCGTTTCAGGTCATCCGCACGCACAAGATGAGGGGCACGGGCGCCGGGAATCAGCACGGAACCAATGACCAGATCCGCATGAATCAGCCGATCACGCACCATGTGACGATCGCTGAAGAGGGTGGTCACGTTCGGGGGCATGATGTCGTCAAGGTATCGAAGCCGGTCCAGATTCACATCCAGAATACAGACATTCGCACCCAGACCGGCTGCCACCCGAGCGGCATTGGCTCCGACGATCCCACCGCCCAGTACAACCACCTCTGCTGGTGCCACTCCGGGAACGCCTGAGAGCAGGATTCCACGACCTTCTTCCGGACGCTCCAGAAAATTCGCGCCTTTCTGGATCGACATCCGACCGGCCACCTCGCTCATCGGGGTTAGCAGAGGGAGTGAACCTTTGGCATCGCGAATGGTCTCATATGCGATGGCTGTTGAGCGGGAGTTTAAGACGGCGTCCGTCAAGCTCCGGCTGGCTGCAAAGTGAAAGTATGTAAAAAGAATTTGCCCGGCACGAAGCCGGGCATACTCAGAAACCTGTGGTTCTTTCACTTTAACAATCAGATCTGATTCTGACCAGACCTTATCGGCAGTTGCGACAATTATGGCACCTGATGCAAAATATTCTTCATCTGTCAGGCCTGATCCCAATCCTGCCCCGGCTTCAATCAAGACTTCATGACCATCAAGGACCAATTCTTCCACCCCAACGGGCAGCATGGCCACTCGATATTCGTCGTTCTTGACTTCCCGAGGTACTCCGATTCGCATGGCGATTATCCCATCAAGGGGTGAACCATCCCTCGAACCGGAAAGATGTCAGGTCTTGGTAAACCGATATCAGACCTTGACCTTGGCAGGACGGGTCTTGGATTCGCGAGCTGTACGCCAGTCGACTTTCAAAGCCTTCAGCTCTTCAATCGTGACGCCTGTGTGTTCTGCATCAGCAAACCACTTGGCGCGAATCACCTTCCAGCGATCACGAAGAACGCCCTTGGGCAGGAATCGGTCTTCAAAACGCTTGATCAGTTTCAGGCGTGGGTCAGCTGCTGTGTATGTTGGTTCAGTGGACATATGTTTTCCGATTCAACCCTTCGAAGTGACAAACACGCCACTCGCGATTCGCAAGCGACGTGCTCTTTCAAAACATGCATTGATAGTAAGAAGATACCCAAGCCGAATCGAATTTGCAAGTCGGCTTAACGATTCCCGTTCGAATCGCGGGCAGCAAGTCCGGCCCTACGGCGTCTCCACATGATCGGACCAGCCAGTCCGGCGATCGGAGTCCGCTCCGGAGCAGCATGCGTCGGCATCGACCTCTTCCAGTCTTCCATCGTCATTACCGATAGTATCCATTCAGCCAGCTCCAGGGCCCGGTAGGCATCTTCGCCCGTAACCTTTGGCTGTTGACTGTGTAGAATCGAATTCACAAAGTCGTCCAGTTCGGCGCCCAGCATCTCAGTCTCTTCGCCCTGAAATTCTTCGACTTGAAGAAGATTCCCGAAGACATGATCCCGAACAGCATTGGAGGAAGTCATGTCGAGCGATTCCGGGCGCAACTCGCCACCCTCAGTGATCGCCTGACTCGGCCTCAGGAAGGTCGCCTTGCGGGTCGCAAAGTCCATATCCACAAAGCCTTCCATACCCCACATCTTCAATCTGCGACTGGCCGACATACTGGCACGACACGCAGAAAGGGTCGCCACGGTACCGTCTGCAAAGTCCACCCGGGCATCAACCATATCTTCCTGGCCGCCAAACACCGTTAAGCCATAGGCAGAAACGTGTCTGACGGGTGCGCTGACACAGGACAGAATCAGGTCGAGGTCGTGAATCATCACATCATGAACCACACCAATATCCGTTGAACGGAAGCTGTAGGAACTGTGGCGTTCGGATGCGAGTAGGCGGGGCGTGATCGGGAACTTGTCGAGCACACCCAGAACCGGGTTAAAACGCTCGATGTGACCGACTTGCAGAATGGCACGACTGCGTTTGGCCAGAGCAAGCAGATCTGAGGCTTCGTCGAGGTCAGCCGTGAGGGGCTTCTCCACCAGCACGTGAATCCCACGCTCGAGGAACGGCTTAGCCAACCGGTGGTGCATCACGGTAGGTGCTGCGATGCTGACGGCATCCACCTTGTTGATGATGGCCGAGATATCGCTATGTGCTTCACAGCCAAGTGCTTGAGCGACCTTTTCAGCCTGCTCCTGAGAACTGTCCACTACGGCAACCAGATTGACGTCTGGATGATGACCCAAAATCCGAGCGTGATGGCGGCCCAGATGGCCTACTCCGACCACAGCGACTCGTGGAATCGATGAGATGATCACGCCACCCTCCCTTGCTCACGACAGCTTCCGAGGCGGTTTCCGGCGGAGGCTTCGAGATGTTGGAAAAATTCACATACTTCCGGTGTCCAATACGACGCAGTTCGAAGCTGATGCTCCGCACGCTCTAAAGGCAAGCCGGTTTTATAGATCTGACGATATGCTTCAATCACCGCAGTAATCCCGAACGGTTCCACACCGAGCCTCTGTAGACCAGAAACGTTCACGCCTCTGACAGTCGCCGGGCGACCGTCTGCCAGCATGTGCGGGGGAATATCATGCGAAACTTCACTGAGTGCACCCACAGCACAGTTCGGGCCCAATGTGACGCCCGGTCGGACCGAAGTGCCGTGCCCTAAAGTGACATGGTTTCCGACTCTGGCCTGAGCCCCAATCACTGCACCTGCACCAAGTTGAACATCATGACCCAGAATGGCCCCTGACTCCAGTTTCGCAAGCGCTGATATCATGCAGCAATCGCCCAGAGTGGTCGCTGACTCCGAAGTCTCGCCCGGTTCGATCACCACAGCCCGCCCCAGCCTGGAGCCTTGACCGATCCGAATGGCAACGTCTGTGACCGAAGCGGATTGGCGATGCATCGCACGGGCGCCGATCACGCAGAATTCTGCAATATCCGTGTCGGAACCGATATGGGTGCTTGCGCCGATCCATGTGTGTCGGCCAAGACTTACGGAGGATTCCAGACGAACGTGAGGACCAATCACGCAAAACTGACCGATACGGGCACCATCTGCCAGATCGGCATTCGTGTCCACACAGGCAGTATCGGCGATCCATCGCACCATCGTCAGAATTCTCCTATCCTCAAAATCGGTATGATCCGATCAAAACTTGGCCTTTTTTCCTGACACCCTGCGTCCTCAAGCGTGCTTTGATGCGATTAGAGCAGGTGCAGTATCGGTTTGAGCCACTGTAGGGTCATTTTTATCAAGAGCCGCTAGCATGGCCCGAACCAGTTCAGCGTTGAGATTGTGCCCCGACTTATGAGCGATAATCTGGCCCTCAATTCGGCATCCAAGTAGCCGAAGGTCACCAATCACATCCAGCATTTTGTGACGAACCGGCTCGTTCTCAAATCGCAGAGAATTCTCGATCGGACCTTTTTCTCCAAAGATCAGGAGATCGCTGGTCGTACAATGACGGCCAATTCCTGCGGCCTTGAGTTGCTCAGCTTCGCTTTCAAGCACAAAAGTTCTGGCGGCCGAAAGTTCCTGCTCGAAGCTGTTTTCGTGAAGTTCAAAATCATGAACCTGCCGGCCGATGGCGGGATGGTTCGCATAATCGAGTGTGTAGTTGAGTTTAAAACTGGAATCGGGGCTGGGCATCGCTGAGATTGTCATCCCACCTTCAGTGACAGTCAGTGTGCGGTCGATTTTCCAGACCTTTGCGGGTACATCTTGTTCGACAATCCCGGCCCGATTGAGGGCATCGACAAAAGCCAGGCTGGAACCATCGCAGCCGGGAGTCTCGGGGGCGTTCATCTCAACTCGACAATTATCGATCCCCAGACCTGTCAAGGCGGCCATGACATGCTCGATCATTTCGATCACAGCATCGCCGTTTCCGATCGAAGTCCGGCGTTGCCTTGGAACGACAAAGTTTATGTGGGCCGGTATTTCAGGCTGATCCGGCAAATCGGTACGAATAAAAACAACGCCTGTATCAGGCTCGGCGGGACAAAAAACGAGTTTAACGTTCACACCGGTCAGGTATCCACGACCTTCGAGGCCAGCAGTTTCCTGAATGGTACGTTGCCTGGTTGCATGACCTTGGTTCGGGTCGCTCATGATGCCTGCAGGATCCTTCCCGGCGTTCATCTCGATCAGAATCAGTTTGACCTGTTCGATTCAAACCGATCATACCAGCTTATTATGGAGGGCTTTATGGAACACACGCCGCCGCGACCCGATGACATCCTTGTCGTCGGGCCGAGGTGGCGTGCTTTTTACGAAGAGGTTTGGATCTGCCCCTGTTGGAAAAGATCCACAACCTGGATTCATACACGCCAGTCAGGTATCAGTTACCACGAGTTGGTGTTGTAGCGGGCTGTGCAGCGGATGTTGCAGCAGCAGCGGCCGGACGAGCCTGAGCACCGGCTGTCTTGCGATATTCCTGATTCAGGAACTGGACAACCTGTGGGGTGATGTCGTTACGAGGATCCGAGAAGACAACGGTGCGCGACATGGCAGCCATCACAGCGTTCGGCTCAGAGGCCGTCACGGGTTCGTTCGAAACTTTGACCACATAATTCATCCCTCGCCACACAGCCACACGGGCGGTCATGGCCTGGATTTCGCGGTAAAGACCAGCCAGAGTCACAGCTTCCATCTCAGCAAGCTCTTTTTGAGCAGATTGCTGGGTCGACTCAGCCTGAATCTTCATCTGGGTCAACTGCTGGTCAAACTTTTTGAATTCAGGGCTCATCGGCGAAAGGCTCGCCTGCTTTTCGGCAGCAGCCTTCATGTCAGCCACCATCTTTTGAAGCTCGTTCTGCTTGGCCAAAGCTTTGGCTTGCATTTCGTCGCTGGCGAGCTTGACTTTTTCGTAGCTTTTAAAAACAGCGTCCATGTCAATGGAGCCAATCACAGCAGGAAGGCCAGGGGTCGGAGTGGCAGATGCAGCCGCTGTCGATGCGGTCCCACCCGTTGTGGCTGCAGCCGTGCGCTGCACTCCACGATCTTGAGCCTGTTGCTGGGCGGAAACGACACCCGTTACACATACACAAGCCGAAGCGACCAGAATTTCACGAATCCGCATGATGATACATCCTTGAAATGCAGAGCAGGCCATTCCTCAAAGGGGAGGATTTCGGATCGGCCTGGTCGAAAATGACTTCGAAGTGGCATTGCCGGAGCTTGCGAAATTCCCTGCCGCAAGCTGAACCCGGTGAGTAAATGCAATTTGACCGATCCGGGCCTGAGGGTCAAGCCCAAATCGGCTAAAAATCATTCAAGTTTTTAGGAATTTTTGACGACAAGCCCGTACTGCTCAAGACTTCCGACCAACTTCGAACGGGCTGAAGAATCAAGCGGAACCAATGGCAATCGTAATACACCATTGCCCCGGCCCAGCACCTGCATCGCCGTTTTGACTGGAACAGGGTTCGGAGCCAGACTCAGCAAATCCTTGCACAGACCAAACAGCTTCAGGTGCCAGTTGCGAGCCGCAACCAGATCCGCTGCCTTGTACGCCTCCAGCATGGCCATGACATCGCCTGGAATGATGTTTCCGACCACCGACACCACGCCCTCACCACCTACCGACAGGTAAGGGATCGTCAAACTATCATCGCCTGAAAGCACGGTCAAATTCGTGCGAAGGATCAGTTCACTGGTCTGGTCAAGCGATCCAGCGGCTTCTTTGATCGCCACGATCGGATCCAGATGCGACAGCTTTTCGACCGTATCAGGGTCAATGTTTCGACCGGTCCGGGCTGGGATGTTGTAAAGCACCAGAGGAATTTCGCAGGCTTCGGCGATGGCCGAAAAGTGCGCGTAAAGCCCTTCTTGGCTTGGGCGATTGTAGTAAGGAGAGACTTGCAGGGAAGCGTCCGCACCAATCCTCTGAGCAAATTTCGTGAGCCGAATCGCTTCACTTGTGGCGTTCGAACCGGTCCCGGCCATCACCTTGAGACGTCCAGCAGCGGTATCGACCACCGTCGCAATGACTTTCTCATGCTCATCATGCGAGAGGGTCGGCGATTCGCCGGTGGTGCCCACAGGAGCCAGAATCGGTGTGCCTTGGGCAACGTGCCACTCGACAAGCTGTTTCAAGGCATCGTAATCGACCTCGCCAGAGGAATGGAATGGAGTGACCAGGGCTACGGTCAATCCGGCAAAGCGATGTCCTTTAGTCGGGGTCGGCATGGGCTTGATCATTCGTTGGGCTGGGTATGGGTCGATGGTGATTCTGGATTTCTTTCAAAATCCTGACAAATTATGGCGAGTCTCAGGGCAAATGTCGAGCGGCATGGGCCGCCACAATCAACGATTTCATCTCGGCAACAGCCTGTTTCATGCCGATCAGAACCGCGCGGGAAATAATTGAATGACCAATATTCAGCTCTTCCATATGCGCAATTGCGGCCACTTCCGTCACGTTCAGATAGTTCAGGCCATGCCCGCAATGAAGGTGAAGGCCACAGGCCACCGTCTCGGTCGAAGCCCGTTTCAAAGCCACCAGTTCCTCAGCCATTTTGGCCTTGCTAGGCGCATCTGCATATCTCCCCGTATGCAACTCGACCGCATCAGCACCGAGTTTGGCACATGCTGCAACCTGAGCCACATCAGGATCGATAAACAGACTGACCGGAATACCCAGTTGGTGGCAGAATTCGATGGCCGACTTCACAGAATCGCGATAGCGAATCACATCAAGACCACCTTCGGTCGTGAGTTCCTCGCGCTTTTCCGGCACAAAAGTCACATAATGTGGTCGATACTGATTGATCTGCTGAAAGATGTCGCCCGTGATGGCGGCTTCAAGATTCAGCGGTGTCTGAACGGTTTCTCGCAGGATACGCAAGTCCCGTTCCTGAATATGACGCCGGTCTTCACGCAAGTGGATCGTGATCAGATCGGCCCCACCCAACTCAGCCATCACGACAGCCGCCACAGGATCTGGCTCTGTGCCACG